>JAHYJA010000204.1 GCA_019429325.1 Bacteroidales bacterium | reverse complement strand
ATTGTACTGATAATGAAATTCGTCTCTTTCAAACCAGATATTATAACCTGAGCCCTTTATGGAATAAGACTGAGACTCCTTGTCATAGTCAGAAGATCCCGCAATTGCGGGATTGCCAATATCCCCGCTGAAATTAAAAATGCCGGTGCCGGTGTCCTGAGCAACAGCGGTGTTAATAATAAGGCAGCCAAGAATGATTAGTGTATACTTCATCGGCGTGTAATTTTGTTATAAAGTTAATTAAATAATTTAAGTTGCCGGTAACCGGCAGGCTGCATTCAGGATAAATTCAGAGGGCATAGCGGCAAAGACGTTGATCAGCGCTTCAAAAAAATTATGCAATCGGTTGCAGAGACAAATTAATTTGCTAATTTTGAATTGTGTTTGGATCAAAAACCTATATTTGATATTCTGTATAAACGTCTGTCATAATATGTTAAAATATGAGTGAAATACTTGAAAAACTATCACGCTGTGTTGAGTTGGGTAAAACTGATTTATTGTCTCCCTACCCGCCTGACATGAAGGGGCAGGATGGCGCGGACGAACTGGCAAAGAAAGCGCTTGAAGAGGGAGTCAAGCCTGATGATATACTCGAAAAGGCACTGATACCTGCCATGGAGATCGTAGGTGACAAATTCAGCAGAAAACAGATCTATGTACCACAGATGCTTATGGCTGCAAAAGCCATGAACAGTGCCATGAAACATCTTAAGCCTTTCTTTCAGTCGGGAGAGACGAAAAGAAAAGGGAAATTCATTATAGGAACCGTTGCCGGCGACCTTCATGATATTGGCAAAAATCTGGTATCCATGATGATAGAAGGCGGGGGATGGGAGGTGATTGACCTTGGTGTCGACGTGGGATTCGACAAATTCCTCAGGACCATGGAAGAGAACCCGGGTGCTGTGGTTGGTCTGTCGGCCCTTCTTACCACAACCATGGAAAACATGAGAACCACAGTGACTGCCATAAGGGAAAGGTACCCAGATGCAAAAGTACTTGTCGGAGGCGCGCCGGTGACAATGGAATACTGCAACAAGATTGGGGCCGATTTCTATTCTCCCGATCCCCAGGGAGCTGTTAACTATCTCAAGCAGCTTGCAACTTAAATGAGTCTTTTTCGAGATGAACACAATACTTAAAGGGATAACTAAAGAATTGATTATCAGCACTGACGGACCGGTTGTGATAATAGGTGAGTCAATCAATCCAACCCGCAGGAAAAGACTTGTATCAACATTGCAGGCGGGCAATTTTGAATATGTGCTGGAGCTGGCAGAGAGTCAGATAAGCGCAGGTGCAGACGCGCTCGATGTAAATGTCGGATTTCCGGGTGTTGACGACATAAAGCTTCTGCCCGAAACCGTACAGGCAATCCAGTCAGCTTTTGACATCCCCCTTTGTCTCGATTCACCCAACCCGAAAGCCATAGAGGCTGCCCTGAAAGTGGCCAGGGGGAAGTGCCTTATCAACTCCGTAAACGGGGAAGAGGCTTCGCTGAAATCACTCCTTCCTGTTGCAAGGGAGTACGGTGCCGCCATAATCGGCCTCTGCATGGATGACGACGGAATCACTCACGATCCTGAAAAAAGAGTCGCCATTGCTGAAAAGATCCTCGAAAGGGCAGTGAAGTCGGGAATCAGGCAGGAAGATGTGATTATAGATCCGCTGGCTATGGCCGTCAGTGCTGATCCAAATGCCTGCCTGGTTACGCTGGAAACGATACGGCTTGTCCGGAAGAAGCTGGGACAAAACATAACTCAGGGTGCAAGCAATATTTCCTTCGGATTGCCGGACAGGGAATCATTGAATGCCGCATTTATGGCATTGTCAATCCATAACGGACTGACCTGCCCCATCGCTAATCCTGAAAAGATAACACCGATTGTCAGGGCGACCGACCTTATCCTCGGGAGAGATGATTTTGCCGTCAGGTTTGTGGAGTATTTTCAGAGCCGGTCCTGAATTGGCAGACAATGGTCAATTGCTGGTTGCTGATCACGGATCACCGATTACTGATCACTGATTACTGATTACTTGTTATCTGGTTACAAATTTACAATAGAATAAAAATGTCTGGTATCAAGCCTGCACGTCGCTGGCAACCTGCGTTTTATCCTTTCAAAAAGGAGAAACGCGGTAAACGAATGCTGGCCCGGGTGGAACTGATGGTCAAAGGGCCTCTTTTCGGTTGCCGGATGTGCGGGAACTGCCTGCTTCAGGAGACCGCATTCATCTGCCCGATGGAGTGCCCGAAAGGAATGAGGAACGGTCCCTGCGGCGGCGTTACCCCCTCAAAGAGATGCTATGTTGATGAAACCCGCTGGTGCGTATGGAACAGCATTTATGAAAGGGCTCTCAGGAAAGGGAGAGAGGAAAAGCTCATGGAAGTGCTCCCTCCGCTCGACTGGAATAAGGTTGGATGTGAGACCTGGGGCGATGTTGTGTGGCAGATAAGGAAAGTTGGTACAGGCAGGTTCATCAGGTCGATCGTCTCAAAAAACAGCGGGGAGAGATCAGCAGTATGGGAGAGCGTCTTTATGACTGTGAGACAACCCGGATGGTGGAAGGGTGATTCAGATTTTCATTCTCCGTCATACAACGAACCTGTTTCGAATCTGGAGCGAAGACTGAGGAGTGGTGACTTTGTTGTTGCAACTGAGGTTGTCCCTCCTCCCGGTCCGGACAGCGGGAAACTGGTAAATGGAATCGAAATGGTTAAGCCATTCGTAACTGCAATCAATTTCACGGATGCCTCTGCTGCCACACCGAAAATGTCGAGCATTGCCTGCAGTAAAATCGCGCTGGATCTGGGTGCTGAGCCCGTTCTGCAGATAGCTGCCCGTGATACAACCCGCACGGGACTTCAGTCAGCGGTGATCGGAGCAAGCGGCATGGGCATAAAAAACATACTCTGCATAACGGGCGACAGTTCGCGCATCGGCCCTGCACCGGTAAGCGATATGAATTTCGTGGATCTTGATTCCGTTCAGATGCTGTGGATACTGCGCAGGATGAGGGATGACGGTATCTTTCTCGATGGAAGAAAAATAAAGGATCCTCCCAGGTATTTCCTTGGTGCCGCAATATCACCTTTTGCTGCCGATCCCCAATTACAGGCAATAAGGGATCATAAGAAAGTAAATGCCGGTGCGCAGTTCTTTCAGACGAATATTATTTTCGAACCAGACAGACTCGATCTGTGGCTCGGGCAACTTGAGAAAAGAGGAATCCTCGACAGGGTTTATATCCTTGTTGGCGTCGCCCCCATGAAAAGTATCAGGATGGCTCACTATCTTCACTCAAAGGTGCCAGGCATAACGTTACCGGACAAAATCCTGAAAAGAATGGAAAGGGCAGGTGATTCAGCAGGCGAGGAGGGGATTCAGATAGCACTGGAGACCATTGAAAAGGTCAGGAGTAAGAAGGGAGTCAACGGCATTCATCTGATGACACTGGGATGGGAAGCTGCGGTGGAACGCATTGTTAAGGAAGCCGGACTCGCGGTTGCTGGCGCGGATCTGTGATCCGTGCCATAATAAACAGATAATGACAGAAGCAACATTTCAATATCGTCTTTCGGACCTGAACCTTGATATAACACAGATTGAGAGGTTTATGGGGTATAAGGACGGGGAATCGCACGGAACGGTCACAGAACTGATAAGCAGTATTCTCGAAGAAGCTGAGGAGATTTGTGATATCAGGGCGGAATACCACATCAGACCCGTTGCCGGTTTCAACGATGCTGACAAATCACTTACCCTGGATCACGACATTTTCAATATAGGCAGAATAATTTACGGACAGATTAAAAGATCCGAATCAGTTGCTCTTTTTCTCTGCACGGCCGGGAGAGAGATCGGCTCGAAGAGCAGGAAGGAGATGAGGGGGGGCGATCTTCTGAAAGGGTACCTGTATGATGTTGTCGGAAGCGAGATTGTTGAGGCTGCAGCTGATCTTATGCAGAACAGCCTCGAACTATCGATGGCGGTGGAGAACAGAAGGATCACAAACAGGTACAGTCCGGGCTATTGCGGATGGGACGTTGCTGAGCAACATAAACTGTTCCGCCCTGTGCCTTACAATTTCTGCGGAATACGCCTGACCCCGTCAGCGCTTATGGACCCTGTCAAGTCTGTAAGCGGAATTATCGGGATCGGGGAAAAGGTTAAACGACTTCCCTATACCTGCAATCTCTGCGATATGAAGGATTGTATTTACAGGAGAGGGAGAGGGCAGTAATAAGTGATGAGTAGTGAGTGATGAGTTTTGAGCATCCGCGAGCTCGGCGAAGCCAGATCCGCGCCAGCGGGGAAGGGGTCACGTCAGCGGGGTTGGTAATATGGCCGTCACCCCCCCTGGCCCCCCCTGAAGTAGGGGTCACGTCAGCGGGGTTGGTAATATGGCCGTCA
>JAHYJA010000203.1 GCA_019429325.1 Bacteroidales bacterium | reverse complement strand
TCCCTTGTCTATTACCCTGACAACCTTTGCATTAAGAGGTGTCTTGTCAGGGAAGGGGCCGGCAATCTCCATAAGTGTTTCCCGGATGAATCTCTGCCGCTGCCGCCAGTCATCCAGCGTTTTAAGCTTTTCTATCTCTTCTGAGCGTTTCTCGAGAAGATCAAATGCCTGACCGGCCAGATGATTATAAAATGTGTTTCTGGCATCGGTGTGCATGAGCCAACCCCTTAAAACATCTGTTTCATCCTGAGCGGAGGCAGTTTTAACCGAAGATAGCAGGATAAACAGGAGAATAAGGCAGATTGCCCATGATCTGCAGACCGAAGACAATCCGGTAGTTTTATGGTGGACCATGTATCGAGGATTACATATATGGGTTCGACGGTTCGACGGTTCGACGGTTCGACGGTGCGACGGTACAACGGTTTAACTTTTGTCTTGTGACTTTTGTCTTTTATCTTTTTACATCTTTCCCTGTCATCCTCGTTATTACGATCACGCCGTTCGAGCCCCTTGTCCCGTAGGCAGTAGCAGCAGGACCCTTAAGCACCTCGATCGATTTTACGGTCTGCGGGGAGATATCATCGATGCTTTTCACGATAACACCATCGACCACAAAAAGAGGCTCAGTGCTTACGTTGAGGGAGGAAGATCCGGATATCCTGATACTTTTCCCCGAGACCTCTACCCCGGGAAATCGCCCGCGTATCATGTCGTAAATAGTCTGGTAAGATGCAAAGGCAGGATCCTGTCCGTCAACCATCTTAGCCTGAGTAGTAGCATCCTTTCTTTGAACAGTTCCGTAACCGACATTTACAGGATCATTCTCATCAGTCCTGGCTTTACCGTCAGATTCATCATCATCATTCCTGAGCACGAAATTTATCGTTGTACGTCCCCTGATCTCCTCTTCAGCTACACCGTTGAAAAGCGTGAAAACCAGTATCTCTTCCGCATCAGGATTTACTCTTATCCTGAACCATCCCCTCTGATCAGTCACCACGTCAGTCTTTACATTATCGATAAAGATAACCGCACCCGCGACAGGCTTCTGATTTGCATCTGTAACAATACCCGTTATGGTAATTCGCTTTGCCGCCCTTTGCCCGTTTGTAACAACAAAAGGGAAAATCAGTATAAATAAAAACGGGATAATTTTAAAGTTCATTAGTTTTAAACCTTATAATAACTTTCCCACCCTTTGCGTGGGGGTCTGTCTGTCAGCATCGAATTTGCAAACTTATCATTGACGATCTCCCGTGTCTCGCGGTTGAAGATCAGTTTATTATTCCGACGAATTGCAATAATACCCAGTGAAAAGAGCTGGGCTAAGGGGGCGAATGTCTGGAACGAAGAACGGGTCTTCTCCTGCCCCATGCAGGCTTTCAGGAAGTTCACATAGTGATTTGACGGACTTTCCGGTACCTGAGGTAATCGGGGAGCCATCTGTTTTGCCTTCTCCTCCGGTATGATGAAAAGAGGTGCAGCATGCGTTCCGCCCTTGAATGTCAGTTCCTTGCTGTAGATTATCTTGCCGGAAGCAGGTCTTCTGGGCTGACCGCCCTGCTGTGCTGCGGGTCTTCCCTGCGCGGCGCCAGCCGGCTGTCCCTGTCGTGTTCGCTGTGCGCCACCCTGCTCCGTGGTGCCTCCGGGAGGCGGAATGCTTCTGTCGACTGATGCGGCCACGGAATCGTAACCTTCAGGAAACGGCGGGAGGTTCTCAACGCCGTCATACCATGTTATATCCAATGGCGGCATATCTCCCCTGGCCGGGAACCGGAACTGGATAGTTGATTCAAGCGGAAAAAAGAAGTCATTCAGGTTTTTAACATGAACAGGTGTGATTTCGTAAGGCAGACCGAGATCGAGAAACTCATGCACAGCATCAAGAATATGTGCACCCCAGTCGCCGAGGGCGCCGAGACCAAAGTCATACCAGCCTCGCCAGTTGCCCGGATGATATTTTTCATTGAAGTCGTGGTAAGCTGCGGTGGTGAGCCATGTATCCCAGTCCTTGTCGGTCATTCCCTTTGGCAGCGGCTGAGCCTCCGGGAATCTTGTGATGTTCGGATCATAGGGATGCCACCTGCGACTGCCGTTCATGAAACCTGTAACTGCCGTCACATCCTTAATAATACCCGCATCTCTCCATGCTTTGAACTGAAAATAGTTCTCACCGGAGTGACCCTGGTTTCCAACCTGTGTAACCAGCTTCGGATTCTTGTCAGCCATCTGCGCCATCAGTTCAGCCTCGAAGAACGTACGTGTCATCGGTTTTTCTACAAAGACGCTTTTGCCTAGCTGCATTGCAGCCATACACACCGGAAAATGGGCAAAATCGGGGATAGCAACCTGCACTGCTTCGATGTCTCCGGCCATAGTGTCGAACATAACACGGAAATCCCTGAATTGTTTTGCTTTCGGAACCAGTTTAATCGTTTCCTGGCAGCCCTGGGAATCAAGGTCGACATCACAAACCGCAACGATGTTTGCCAGCCCGGAGTTGATAAACTGCCTCGCTATACCTGCACCCTGATTGGCAATACCGATCAGCGCCATATTTACCTTTCGTCCAGTTCCCTGAACTGCCTCCGGAGATATAATTTCGGGGCGAACGACATTTGCTGAGGCTTTTCCGCCAAGCACAACGCCTGTTGTGGCCATACCAGCCGTCTTTAAGAAATCAAGTCGTGATACTTTCAATGCCATAATTTATGTTTTTTAATGATTCAATTTGTGATTAAAATAATTTACAGTCCTGTGACAGAGTGCAAAATCCCGGAGTTGACTGATTCCATGGTGTGTGGTCAGATACTTAGAACACCGTCCAGACCCTACTCCAGTATATTCCTCATATACTCAATACATTTTGCAGTCTCTCTGGCTGCATCAGATCCTTCAGGGATAGGGTATTCAAGCTCAACGTCGACATTTATCGGCCATTTCTCCTTTTTCAGCAACAGCAAAATATCGGCAATCGGAGTCTCTCCCTTACCGAACGGCATATTTGCATTGGGCGTTGCGTGCCTGGGGCCTGTTTTGTCCTTTATATGAATGCTCCGCATTTTTGTGTGATATTTTTCAATAACGTCATTAGGATGCAATCCCGTTGCACCGTAATAATGACCTGCATCCAGATTAAGCATGTTTGCAGGGGAATAGGCCAGATACTTATCGAACGAGAAGCCAGGGTCAGCAACCTGACCATGAGTATGAAACATTGCCAGGCTGTTGTGTTTTTCGGCAAATTTCCCCAGACGCTGACAGGCTGCTTCACTCAGCTCGTCCGTGATACCATATGATCCCAATACTTTTGCAGCAGTGTACGCGTAGTCAATCTCCTCATCCGACCAGGTGGAGGGAGCGAACTTAGCAATATGCACAGTAATTCCGGCATTATTGAACTTTTTACGCATCTCTTCATACCTCGACATTGGCAATGCCAGGCGCCACTGGCGCTGGGCCTCCCGCACCGAGTCAGCTGCTTTTTTAGCCTCAGCTCTCTCTGCTTCAGACATGTTCGGACTCATTCGTCCCATCGATCCTGATGGAATACCCAGATCCTCTTCAGCAACACTTCTGAGTTCAATTGAGTTGATGCCGGCCAGCAAAAGGTAAGGGATCACCTCATCAACCTTATGAGGCATACTCCGGTAGCTGTAAGTGGTGCACCCCAGCTGTACTCCCCCCACTTTTGAGTTGGGTTTTCTGGTCTGGGTTCCGATGGCAAAGGAGTAATTGAAAGGGACAACAGTAACAGCAGCTGCTGCCGCGGCCGTTCCCAGGAATTTGCGTCGAGAAATAGCTGATTTCTTCATTTTTCAGGAATTTAGGTATTGATAATTATAAATTTTACTCAGTTGATAATCTAATAAAGATACGCCTAATTAAAAGAAATACAAACTCTTTAACTACATTTAACAAACAACACGCACCATTTCAATTCATGGGTTTCTCCCCGGCCGTCATCCCTGAGAAAATATGGCCGGATCCGTATTTTAGTAATCGGTAATTAGTATATCTTTATTGAATAAAGTGTTAATCAGGCTGAAGCATTTTGATCATGAAGAAAACCCGGAGAACATTTATAAAAAATGCTGTAATGGGTACAGCCGGGACATTTGCCATCCCGGATCTGATCCCCTCTTATCTGCCGGGCAAAACGGCTCCTTCAAAAAGGATAAACATAGGGGTGATCGGTATTGGGAGACAGACTGTCAATCCCAATATCCCCCAATTCCTGCAGTCGGAGCACGCACAGGTTGTTGCGGTTTGTGATGTGGATGCGTGGCGGCTGGAGAACGGAAGAATAGGAAAGGTTGAGCGAATTTTCGTGGCAGTGCCGGCTGAATTGTCGGGTTCTGCTCTCTCCCCCGAACCCACAATGCCTGTTCCTTCCGAACTCAATTACGATATGTGGCTGGGGCCG
>JAHYJA010000019.1 GCA_019429325.1 Bacteroidales bacterium | reverse complement strand
TTACCTTATTGAGATTACTCTTCCCGATGGTCTGCTGACGCTCTATGGAATAAGACTCGAATTTACCCAGAATATGCAGGGAATTGCGGAAATAATCACAAGGGACGTCAGCCTGTTTCAGAAGATAATCAACCCTTTCCGCTACCTTATTACATTAAACAAACGATAGGCTAACCCTTCCGGCCCGAGTAGGGCTCATAATCATCATCTTTTGCCGGTGCATGAAATAAGTTGCCTCCGGATCCTGCCGTGCTCTTGCCGGGTTGTTTCTTTGAACCGTATTTCTTGTAGAGCATCAGGCCTGCAACAAGGAATAACGATACTAACAAAATAATTTCGGTCGTTTTCATATACAATGGACATTTAATTAGCCACTCGGAGCCTCAGCTTAGAGGCAGACATGCCTTCAAATATAATATTTATCCCGCAAAATAATTCTCTTTCGGGCAAAAAGCTTAAACATGGTATCAGATTGGTTTCCTGATTTAATTAAGTAAAACTTTGAGTTTTATTAAATATTTCAATATTTTCGTACTCTGAAAATTACACGGTGTGCCATGGCGCATTGTGCGTTTGAGATCTGAACTGTTAAAGGATTGATTATGACTGAAGAAAATCCGGATGCCCGTGTTCAGCACGAACACGACGGAGCGGAAAACAACGCTTCCGGTACGAACGAAAGACCTGACGCTGAAGAAGCTGAAAAAGCTGTAAGAGCTGAGTTGCCGGAAGAACCGGCACCTGAAGGGATCGAGCTTCCTCCGGTAGACTACTCGGGGTTCACAAAACAGGAGCTGGTTGATACCCTGGCCCTGATTATAGACAACAGACCCCCCGCAGAGATACGCAATGATGTCGAGCGGATTAAGACCTACTTTCACCGGAAGCTCCGTCAGGAAGAGGAGGAGAGGAAAAGCAAGTTCCTTGAGACCGGAGGAAAGCCTGAAGATTATAAATCATGGGTCGACCCGGTGGAATACAGGGTGAAAAGCCTGCTGGAACGTTACAGGGACAAAAGAAAGGATCTAAGCAAGATACAGGAGGCCGAGAAATACGAAAATCTTAAGAAAAAATATGATATAATAGACAAGATAAAAGACCTTGTCAACCGTGAAGAATCAATCAACAAAACATTCCAGGAATTTCGTGCCCTGCAGAACGAATGGCATTCTACAGGAGTGGTCCCCCAGTCATCCCTCAAGGATCTTTGGGAAAACTACCATCACAATGTTGAGATCTTCTACGATTATATTAAGATAAATAAAGAGTTAAGGGACCTTGATCTTAAAAAGAACCTCGAAGTAAAGATAGTGCTCTGCGAAAAGGCAGAGGAACTTTTACTCGAACCAAACCCGGTCAATGCATTCAAAATCCTCCAGGATTTCCATGATCAGTGGCGCGAAATAGGACCGGTGCCTCCGGAATCAAAGAACGAGATCTGGGAAAGGTTCAGGGAAGCCACAACACAGGTCAATAAAAGACATCACGAATACTTTGAGAAACAGAAAGACGACCAGAGGAAAAATCTTGATGCAAAAATTGCCCTCTGTGAACAGGTAGAAGCCATTAACCTGCTTGAAATCAAGAGTTTCAGGTACTTTGACGAAAGGGCCGATAAAATCGTTGCCCTGCAAAAGATGTGGCGTACCCTTGGATTTGCACCAAAAAAGCAGAATAATAAAGTCTATCAGAGGTTTCGGGATGCATGCGATGCATTCTTTGAAAGAAAAAGAAATTTTTATGCTGACAATAAGGAGATTCAGCAGAATAACCTCCAGATGAAAACAGAACTCTGCATACAGGCTGAGGCTCTTCAGGATAGCACCGACTGGAAAGCAACATCAGACGCACTTATTAAACTTCAGAAAGAGTGGAAGGAAATAGGCCCCGTTCCGAGAAAACAATCGGAGAAGACCTGGAAACGGTTCAGGAAAGCATGCGACCACTTCTTTAACCGGAAAACCGAATATTTTGCAAGCCTCGATACCTCGTATGAAGATAATCTTGGTGCAAAACTGAAAATCATTGAAGAACTGGAAAAATTCGAAAGCGGAAATGATGTTCAGGCTGCCTTTGAAAAGCTGAAGGAACTTCAGAGAAAATGGACGGAGATAGGTTATGTGCCTTTCAATATGAAGGACGAAATAACCAACAGGTACAGGAATGCGATCAACAAACAGTTCGACAGGCTTAAAATAGGCGACGAGGATAAAAGCATACTTAAATACAGGACCAAGCTCGACAGCCTTAAAACAAGCCCGAAAGCTTCGAGGAAAGTGCGCAACGAAAGAGATAAATTCTTTACTAAGATCAAACAGCTCGAATCTGATATCGTGCTCTGGGAAAATAATATAGGATTTTTTGCCAAATCACCCAACGCCGATGCCATGATCAGAGAGGTTGAAGAGAAAATTGAAAATGCCAGGCGGATGATCAAGACACTCGAAGAGAAGGTGAAAATGATCGACCAGTCGGGCCTGGATGATTAATGCAATAATTACAGTGTTTTACTTCAGTTTTTCCGGAATTGACAGACGTTAAGTATATATTTGTTACAGGCGGGGTTACATCCTCGCTGGGGAAAGGAATAATTTCCTCTTCGCTTGCTAAACTGTTGCAGTCAAGAGGATATTCAGTCACCATCCAAAAACTCGACCCCTATATCAATGTTGACCCGGGAACTCTTAACCCCTATGAGCACGGAGAATGCTACGTTACCCTCGACGGAGCGGAAACCGATCTTGACCTGGGGCACTATGAAAGATTCCTCAATGTTCCAACCAGCCAGGCCAATAATGTTACAACAGGCAGGATCTACCAGTCTGTAATTAATAAGGAAAGAAAAGGGGACTACCTGGGTAAAACGGTTCAGGTAATTCCGCATATTACCGACGAGATAAAACGGCGGGTAAAGCTGGTAAGCTCAGGAAATAAATTCGATATCGTGATTACAGAGATTGGCGGCACCGTCGGAGACATAGAATCACTGCCATATATAGAATCTGTAAGGCAGATCAAATGGGAACTCGGTCCGCACAATTGTCTTGTTATTCACTTAACCCTTGTGCCCTACCTTTCAGCTTCAGGGGAATTAAAGACAAAACCGACCCAGCACTCCGTCAAAGCCCTCCTCGAAGCGGGAATCCAGCCCGATATACTTGTACTTAGAACGGAAAGAAACATAACACAGGATATTAAGAGGAAAGTCGCTCTTTTCTGTAACGTCGGCGAGGAAGCTGTTGTGGAATCAGTAGATGTTTCCACAATTTATGAAGTCCCGATTCGGATGCTTGAACAAAAACTCGATCAGACTGTGCTCGCGAAACTTGACCTTCCCGCAGGTGATAAACCACTGATGACAGACTGGAGAGAATTCCTCAAAAAGCTTAAGAATCCGAAACATTTCATTACCGTCGGGCTGGTTGGCAAGTACGTGGAACTTCCCGATGCCTATAAATCCATAGCTGAATCATTTGCCCACAGCGGAGCTATGAACGAATGTGAGGTAAGAGTGAAATATATCCATTCGGAAGATATCAGCGAAAATAATGTCGGGGAACATCTTTCCGGACTCGACGGGATACTTGTGGCTCCAGGGTTCGGATCCCGCGGGATTGAAGGCAAGATCCTCACAGCACAGTATGCCAGGGAGAATAACATTCCCTTCTTCGGCATCTGCCTCGGAATGCAATGCTCCGTAATCGAGTTCGCCAGGAATGTCCTGAAATTCGAAGGCGCACATTCCACTGAGATGAATCATAAAACCCCGTACCCTGTTATTGACCTTATGGAGGAACAGAAAACCGTTATAGATAAAGGCGGTACCATGAGGCTTGGCGGTTATAAATGCTCTGTCAGTACTGATTCCCGGGTATACAGGTCCTACGGCCGCTCAGAAATAGTAGAGAGACACCGGCACAGGTATGAGTTCAATAACAGGTACATGGATGATTTTATTAATAACGGCATGAAACCTGTCGGAATAAATCCTGAATCCGGACTGGTGGAAATAGTGGAAATACCCGCTCATAAATGGTTTGTGGGAGTCCAGTTCCATCCCGAGTACAGCAGCACAGTCGTAAAACCACACCCTCTATTTGTAGATTTCATTAAAGCATGTATTGAAAAATAAATTATGGACAGAAACACAATAACAGGCATTATATTAATCTTCGCAATATTCATTGGCTTTAGTGTTTATAATAACAGGAGCCATAATAAGTCATTTGAAAAGGTCATAAGGGTTGCTGACTCATTGTATGCCAGGGGTGAAATGGAAAATGCCAGGGCGGAGTATATCAATGCCCTGAGGTTTAAAGCCAACAGCCCGGAAGCGATAGCCAGGGTTAACGAAATAAACCAGCTCCTCGGTTTTGTTCCGCCGGCGCAGCCGGACATTGCACAGCCTCAGGAGGCGGTGACTGAGAATACACAGGTCAAAATTGACCCTGAAAGTCCCCCCGCCGATATTAGTCAATATGGTGTTTTTTCGGACGCTGCAAGCGGTGAAGACGATTTTATTACACTCGAAAACAGCAAGATTGAGTTGAAAATCTCAATCAGGGGCGGCAGGGTCTATTCCGCACGCCTTAAGGATTATGCCACTCACAACTCCCTTCCCCTCTACCTCTTTTCAGGAGATTCAACAGTCTTTGGTTTCAATTTCTTTACATCCGATAACCGGGCAATCCAGACGAACAACCTTTATTTTACTCCTGTCTCGGAGAGGAAAAGATATGTTGCTGAAAGGGAACCTCAAAGTGTTGTCCTGCGATTAAAGGCCGGAGAAGACCGGTATATTGAATACAAGTACACCCTGGAACCTGACAGGTACATGGTTGATTTCGACGTTACCTTCAAATCCATGGAAAGCATTGTCGCTCCCAACCTGAACAGCATGACACTCGACTGGAGGATGTACATTCCACCACAGGAAAAAGGAAGACAGAATGAAGATAATTATACTACCATACAGTATAAATACTTTCAGGATGAAGTTGATGGCTTCAGGCTCAGATCCAACAAGGAGACCGAAAAGGCAGATATTACAACCAAGCTCAGCTGGGTGGCATTTCAGGGCCAGTTCTTTTCAACTGTTCTGATAACAAAAGATTTTTTTCTCAACGGACTGGTCTCATCAACAAAAACACCCCCTTCCACAAAATACCTGAGATATTTTACCTCAGAGGTAGGAGTTCCTTTCACTACCGGCTCATCCTCCACCATCAGCATGATGCTTTATTATGGTCCGAATCACATAACAACCCTCCGGAAAGAGGGCTTTGACCTTGAGAAGCTTGTATTCCTCGGAAGAAACATTATCGGTTGGATCAACAGGTTCGCTATCATACCTGTCTTTAACTGGCTCGACAATTACATTTCCAACTACGGGATCATAATCCTTATTCTCACCATTCTGATCAAGATCGTCCTGTTTCCTCTCACATTCAAATCGTACCAGTCGCAGGCGAAGATGAAAGTCCTTAAGCCACTGGTTGATGAACTTGGGAAAAAATTCCCGAAAAAAGAGGATGCCATGAAGAAACAGCAGGCAACCATGGACCTCTATAAACGTGCAGGTGTCAATCCTATGGGAGGATGTCTTCCGATGCTTCTTCAGATGCCTATCCTTTTTGCGATGTTCCGCTTTTTCCCTGTATCGATCGAACTGAGACAGGAACATTTTCTCTGGGCTACCGATCTCTCAACTTATGACTCGATACTTGACCTTCCGTTCACCATCCCGATGTACGGGGATCATGTCAGCCTCTTTACCCTGCTGATGACTGCTTCTACGCTACTGACTATGAAAATGACCGGTTCCTCACCCGGGCAGGATCAGCCGGGAATGAAAGTCATGATGTACATGATGCCGGTTATGTTTATGCTGATACTCAATAACTTCTCTGCCGGACTCACTTATTACTACTTCCTTGCAAATATCCTGACCTTTGCTCAGAACTATATCTCCGGGAAATTTATCGACGACAAAGCTGTTCTGGCACGGCTCGAAGAAAACAGGAAAAAACCGGTGCAGAAATCGAAATGGCAGCAACGCCTCGAAGCAGCCGCAAAGCAGAGAGGCGTAAACCCTCCTAAAAGATAGTTAGAATCGGTCTGTTATTAATCTGTTTGTTAATATTTCTTAAAATATTCTTCATAACAGAAAAAAGCAGTAAATTTATTTTGTCAATTTTGGGGAAATGGAGAAAAAGTTAAAAAATAAAGATTTAGCTGCGAAGCTTGGTGTATCCGGTACACTGGTATCGCTTGTGCTCAACAATAAAGCTGACCAGCATGGCATTAAAAAGGAAACACAGGAAAAGGTCCTTGCCCTTGCGCGGCAGATGGGATATTTCGAGATGCTCCGTGAAAGAGGTGAAGAGGCTCCTGTCGAACAAAAACCCGGGATAATTGGCATGATAGTACCAACCCTGCACGACCCCTTCATCTATGAGATAACCCCGCACCTCGAAAGAGCATTTGCAAATATCGGACTGGGATTCTCAATCCTTACAAAAGATCCTGACGACCTGAGATTCACCCGGCTGAATACCGCGCTCAGAAAATTTTTCAGCGGACTTATCCTTGTCGGCGAGGCAGCGGATGACTATACGATACGATCACTTAAGACAGGTAATTTTCCCTTTGTACTGCTCGAGAAATACTGCAAGACTCTCCGCCTGAATACTGTCTGCACCGATTCTTCTGCAGGAGCCGCACTGGTCGCCAGACATATAGAAAAGCTCGGTTATAAGAACGTAGTCATTGTGACAACTGAAAACTCTTCGAAATATGACACTCAATCAGCGGAAACTCTTAAGGATGCACTTTCACGGATAGAAACCCTTAACAAACCTGTTGTTGTTGAATTGGCACAATATCCGGGGATGAAAGAGCCGGATATCTCGCAGATTGAAAGATTTTTGAGACCCCCGTACAGAGCTGAAATCCTAGTCATAATCAATTCCGGCCTCGTTTATCCTGTTATGGCTCTTCTGAGAAAAAAGAAATTGCGTATACCTCAGGATGTAGCGCTCATTTCGATGGAGGAGGGGATTGGTTTTGACCTTATGTACTCCCCCGTTACCTGCGTGAGGAAACCTTTATCAACACTGGCAGTCAAAACAGCTAATATTGCCTGGTCGGAAGTCAGAAACGCGGGAAAAGGCAAATATAAGAGGCAGGTGAATGTTTCTCCGGAACTTATTGTCAGGAATTCATGCGGTACAATCTGATGCCGGTATCCTTCGTTGTTGATATCTCCTTGTGTTTTCTCCGCTCAACTTAAGAAAATTATCTATCTTTGTCACGTTCCGGTACTGCAATGATTCCTTTATCCTTGCAGTGAAAAGGGAATGCGGTTTGAATCCGCAACAGTACCCGCTGCTGTGATGCCCGATCGTTCTAACGATGATGGTTTCGTAAAATACCTGCCACTGTCCGCCGGCTGGCGGATGGGAAGGCTTTATGAAACCGGGATAAGTCAGAAGACCTGCCGGAAAATGCATTGAATTCACAGCTTTCGGGAAGAAAAGCAAAGAATCTTAACCTGATTCCCTCCCTGACTTTCCCGACAGCCGGAAAACAAATAAAAGGTGAAAGCATTTATTTGCTATATCGTAATTTTAATATCCCTTCCGCTGTCAGGACAGATTCTGGCCCAGAAGGATACCATCAGGATCGATGAAGTTGTGATCAGCAGACGGGGAATAAATAATTCACCCGGCTTCAGAAAAGTATCAGTCGACTCTGTTATCCTGCACAATTACAGTACCGCTTCAGTTTCTGACCTGCTGTCAGAGAGCTCACATGTTTTTGTTAAATCTTACGGTCCCGGGGGAATAGCCTCACCAATGCTGAGAGGAACAGGCGCCGGACACACCCGGATTATCTGGAACGGAATCAGCATCGGAAACCCCATGCTCGGACAATCCGATCTGTCACTTGTTCCTGCAGGGATGGTAGATGATGTCAGCATCCTGTATGGAGGAGGGTCGCTTAGTATAACCAGTGGCGGATTAGGAGGGGCAATAAGCCTCGAAACGAAACCTGACTGGAGTGGGGATGATCTGATCTCTGTCAGCCAGACAGCCGGCAGCTTCGGGAAATATGCCGGTCTTTTGAAATTAAAAACAGGTAATACCCATTTTCAGTCTGTGACAAGGGCTTTCCTGTATTCGTCAAAAAACAACTTCAGATATCTTAATACATGGATTGGCGCTGTTCCGGTATGGGAAACACGGCAGAATAACAGCATACTGCAGAAAGGATTCCTCCAGGAAATCTATTACAGAAGACCTGGCAGCTCAGGCTCCGCAAAATTGTGGTACCAGTCGGCATCACGTACCTTGCCGGCGCCTGTCATAATTAAGCAGACCCTTGACGATGAGAAACAATACGATGAATCATTCAGAGCTTTATTCAACCTTAAGATGCCGCGAGGCCGCAGTAACTATAAAATATCAACAGCAGCAATAATCGACCGGATCAACTACTCAAACAGAACCGCATCGGTTGATTCAAGAAATCTTTCAGGAACACTCGTTGCCACTGCGGAAATGGAAACCCCCGCAGGAAGAAATACCAGATTGAGATTCACCGCTAATGAAGAAATGAGCATGATCAGGTCAAACAATTATGATGAGGCGAAAATGCGGAATCTTGTCTCCCTCACTGCTTCAGCAGATCACAGGGCGGGAGAAAGAACCGGAACAGAAATTCTGATACGGGGAATATTATCCAACGACAGACTTCTTTTCCCGGATCTCTTCACAGGCATTTCATACAGGGTGACAAAAGGCACTGAGAACCTGCTCAAAGCCAGTTTTTCCAGAAATTCACGCCTCCCTTCCATGAACGACATGTACTGGACACCGGGAGGTAATCCATCCCTGCAGAACGAATATGCATATTCTTATGAACTGACCTGGGAAATGAAAAACAAAATATCTTCAATTCTGGATATAAATTCAGATCTGACATTTTACCGCAGTCACATAAAGAATATGATCAAATGGCTGCCCGGAGATTTTTCTTACTGGACACCTGAAAATATCGGACACGTAAATACATCCGGACTTGAATCTGCATTAAACATTACCTTCTCGGGAAAAACCTGCCAGGCTCGCCTGAGCGCCGGTTATACATTTACCAGGGCTTCTGGCAGGGACACACAGAATGGATCAAACCTTCAGAAAAAGGGACAGCTTGCTTATATTCCTGCTAATCAGTTTTATGGCAGACTCAGGTATGATCGTAAATCACTCTACTCAACAATCAGCACAAATTTTGCCGGAAGAAGGTACATTACAGCAGATAATACTCAGTATCTCCCGGAATACATTTACACCGATCTGATAATCGGTAATAAAATTAACTGGGGACGAACATCATTTGATTTAAGCTTTGGCATTGAGAATATCTTTAATATGAGATATCAGGTGATTGCTTATTATCCCATGCCAGGCCGTTCGTTCTCTGTCAGACTTAACATTCAGGCATTACAAATAAATCATTAATAATGAAAAGAATCTTTATCGCGATGATTGCATTACTTCTTTCAATATCATGTGAAAGAAGTCCCGGACCCGTAATAATTGATTTCACCGAATCAGCCATTCAGGGACCAGGCTTATTCATCCTCAACGAGGGCAATTTCAGGGCCGGCAACGGTTCACTCTCATTTTTCTCTTACGATTCCGCCAGGGTAATGAATCATCTGTTCTCAAAAATCAATAAATACCCCCTGGGGGATGTCCCATATTCGATGGAGATCTCCGGTGACAGGGCTTATATCGTTGTTAATAATTCAGACAAAATTGAAGTGGTTAAGGCTAATACACTTGAGTCGTTGAAAACAATCAGCGGATTGAACTCACCCAGATATATTGGTATTCTCAACAATAACAAAGCATACGTAACAAGTCTCTGGTCAGACTCAGTTACTGTGATCGATCTGCAATCACTTTCAGTTGAGGACTATATTGATATCCGCAGATCATCCGAAGCTATCGCTATTGTAGACAACCAGGCCTTTATTGCATGCTGGGCCGGTGGCAACGAGATAATGGTTATCAATACCACCGACAACAGAGTAGCTGATTCGATCATGGTTGGTTCAGAGCCTGAGAGCATGGTGGTCGACAGAAATAATACACTCTGGGTTCTGTGTAACGGCGGTTGGGCAAGGGAGAATTTTGCGGAACTGGTCGCCATAGGTACACAAAACGGTGAAATAGTTAAAAGATTCGTTTTTCCGGAAATATCTGATTCGCCAACCTGCCTGAAAATAAATAAAAGCGGCGATTCTTTATACTACCTCCACAATGGCGTAAGGCGAATGAGCATCACTGATACTGAACTCCCGGCCGAAATTTTTATTCCGGAAACAGGTCGTCTCTTCTACAAACTGGGGGTCTTCCCTGATACCGGAGATATCTTCGTAACAGACGTTGTTGATTATCAGAGCAAAGGATATGTACTCAGATATAAGAACGATGGTTTGCTGATCTCTGTAATGGCATCAGATATTATTCCGGGTGCAATGTGCTACAAAGTATTGTCTGATTACTGGACAGAATGAATTCATTAACCAGTTTTATTCGATATGGTCATTGCCCGTCAGGATTAATTCTGATGGTGGGACTCCTCTTGACATCTTCATGTTCAGAAAGGAGGTCAAAAACGGATCTTGGCCTGCACTCAGGTGGTAATTCAGTTGTGACTTTCGCCGAACGGTTCCGCCTCAACAGACACGATGGCTATACCCGGCTTACGATCCTGAATCCCTGGCAGGGAGCCAGTGGCGTAAACCAGACATGGTATCTGGTCCGCAGAGGTGAAGAAATACCTGAAGGCATTGATCAGCAAAGCATTATTTATGTTCCAATACGTAAAATAATTTGCATGTCCTCCACTCATCTTGCAATGGCGATAGCCCTAAATGAAGAGGCGTCAGTTATTGGAGTCTCAGGCGCAGGATTCCTGTACGAAACCGCACTGGTGAATCGATACGAAGAGGGACTCATCAGAGATGTGGGGTACGACGATAACCTTAACAAGGAAATGATAGTGAACCTCACACCCGACCTGGTTATGGCCTACGGGGTGGGAGGCGAATCATCAGGTTATCTGGGAAAGATAAGGGAGCTTGGCATAAAGGTGTTGGTAAACGCCGATTATCTCGAGACTGATCCTCTGGGTAAAGCCGAATGGTTAAAACTTTTCGGGGCACTCTATTGCAGAGAGACTCTTGCAGATTCGATTTTTGATTCTATAGCCGGCGAATATCACTTGGTAAGAGATTTCATTCGCGATAACAGCACTGAAAGGCCTGCAGTTCTTTTGGGTCTGCCTTTCCGCGATACCTGGTTCATTTCTCCCGGCAATTCATATATAAGCAGGATGATAACTGACGCGGGAGGAAACTACCTCTGGTCAGAGACTAACTCTGCTGCCACCATACCTATGGGAATTGAAAATGTTTATCTCAGGGCATTGAAGGCAGATTACTGGCTTAATCCGGGCAGCGCAAATTCCGTAAATGATATCCTTGCAATTGATATGAGACTGAAAGATCTGCCCTGCTTCAGAAACGGTAATATTTACAACAATAATAAGCGGACCAATGACAGGGGAGCCAACGATTACTGGGAGAGCGGTACTGTCAAACCTCACCTGCTTCTGAAAGATATGGTGACCATACTCCATCCGGAATTGTTCAGTGAATCTGATCTTTTATATTACAGGAAAATTGATTGAGAAAGCAGATATCCGGTATATGGACAACACGGGAAAAAACATTATTATTTTCACCGTACTGCTGGTTATTACTTCTTTGTTATTCCTGCTGGATATATTCATGGGCTCTGTTTCCCTTAAAATAACGGATGTGCTCAAGGCTCTCTTTACAACTTCAGAGCCCGAAATCGAAATGATCGTACTCAGATTCAGACTGCCAAAGGCCATAACTGCAACTGTAGTGGGCATAGCCCTCTCGATTAGCGGCCTTCAGATGCAGACTCTTTTCAGAAATCCCATGGCAGGCCCGTATGTCCTGGGGATAAGTTCAGGAGCCAGCCTTGGCGTGGCTTTCATCATCCTCGGCTTCTCCGCTGACTTATCTCCTGAAAACCTCCGGGGAATGGGCAACTGGTCAGTCATTGCTGCAGCATGGGCGGGGGCAGCAGCGGTAATGGTTCTGATGCTCTGGCTTTCATCAAAACTGAAAGATATACTGACGGTGCTTGTAATTGGTATTATGCTTGCAGGTGGGATATCCGCAATCGTAACTATAATGCAGTACTTCAGCCACGAAACAATGCTTAAGGCTTATATCGTCTGGACTATGGGGAGCCTTGGTAATCTCACCGCTTCCCAGCTGAATGTAATGCTTCTTTCAGTGTCGGCAGGAATTGTAATAAGCCTGCTGTCGGTTAAAAGTCTGAATGCTCTCCTGCTCGGCGAAAACTATGCCGCCACCATTGGTCTCAACGTCGGCCTGTCCCGTTTACTGATACTGACAGGTACAAGTATACTTGCAGGCAGCATAACAGCCTTCTGCGGACCGATCGGATTTATCGGAATAGCTGTTCCGCATGTCACGCGCCTGATATTCAGAAGCGCCGATCACAGGATACTTCTACCGGGAATCTTCCTCACCGGTAGCTCAATTATGCTGTTGAGCGATATTGTCTCCCAGTTGCCTGGCTCTGACAACGTATTGCCTGTTAATTCAGTAACGGCCATGATTGGCATACCGGTAGTAATCTGGGTCGTGCTGCGAAACCGCAAATACCAGGGTGTACTCTGACAAAGCCAATGAAGATGAACAACGAAATAGTATTATTGCTTGAATCCCTCATAATCGGGTATGAGAAAGGCGGACACAATATCCCGGTGTATCTGCCTGTCAATGCCTCCGGCCGAAAGGGGGAACTTATTGCTGTGATAGGCAGGAACGGCATTGGGAAAAGCACCCTTCTGAGAAGCATCGCCGGACTTCAGAAACCACTGGGTGGAACGGTTTGCATCAACGGCAAAGAGAGCCGCGAATACTCAAAAACCGAACTCGCACAAAACCTGGGGTACGTCTCCACGGAAGTGGTAAAAGTCAATAATATGAGGGTGTATGACCTTGTTTCCCTGGGACGGTTTCCTCATACAAACTGGTATGGAAGAATGAAGCAATCCGACCATGACATTGTTTTGAATTGTCTGGAAATGACCGGCATGACAGCGCTTGCAGACATGCTTATTACTGAGATATCCGATGGAGAGCGCCAGAAGGCCATGATAGCCAGAGTTTTAGCTCAGGACGCCGCTGTAATGGTTATGGATGAGCCAACAGCATTCCTTGATATCACCAGCAGGTATGAAATTGTCCATCTGATGCATCAGCTGGCAGTTGAAAAGGCCGGAACAATTGTTTTTTCCACTCACGACCTTAATATTGCATTAAACCAGGCTGATAAAATATGGCTCATGCTGGATGATGACCTGAAGGAGGGATCACCGGAGGATCTTATGCTCGAAGGATCATTCGATAAGCTTTTCTCTTCACCTGAAGTAAGATTCAATACCGATGACGGGTCACTGACGATTAAAAAAGAGGAGAGGGGCAGGTTATATGTGGAGGGAACGGGAAGGCTCAGGCACTGGACCGAAAAAGCCCTCTCCAGGGCCGGTTTTTCAATCACCGTTGAAAAAACACCCCGATATATTAAAACGCCGCCGGGTAAAAACGGGACGTGGGTACTGGCAAACGGAAATTCATCGCGGGAATATAACACAATATACGATCTGCTGAGGGAGCTTACTGCCTGAACGCCTTTCTGTAACTATCTATGAACGGACCGATATCTTCTACCGAAATCTTTTTGGCAATAATATTCTTGTCGCGGTCCAGTATATAAATCAGTGGAGTTGATTGCACATTATAGAAAAAATCGAAGCGTGTTCTTCTCTGGGGGTCCCATCCGTTTATCCACACAAGCTTATTCTCCTCAATGTATTTTGACCATTTTTCCCTGTCTGAGGATGTACAGACGGTAAATACTTCTACGCCTGTATCCTTCACTGTTTCATAGAATGTCCTGAGCTTTGGCGTGCTTACGTTGCAATGGCCGCAATCAGGTTCCCAGAAGTACAATACTGTAAAATCTGCTTCAATGTCAAAGAGCGATACGAAAACTCCCTTGTAGGAGTCCATGACAAGGTCGGCAGCTTTCCTGCCTATCAGATTTGGCCGGATTAGTTCAACCTGTCTCCGGAGATCATCCTTGAACTCCTTCGAGACCCAGTCAGCCTTTCCGGAAAGATATATATCATCGGCAAGCTTAACGATAACACCATCATGTCCCATTATCTCACTCTCCCTGAAATGATTGAAAAGCCATACCGAGATAAACTGAAACATCTTATAATTGTTCTCGCTTTTTTTAATGACTTTGTCGATCTCCTTGTTGATGGAATCGGGAGCTTGTATTACTACGGTTGTAAAGAATGTGTTTAGCCTCGATTGCAGGATAGGTGTTCTGATAAGCCGTTCGTCAGTAAGGTCGATGTTGTCAAAGAAATGATCATTGTTGTTCAGATAAGTTAATATCCATCGGAGTGAGTCTGGATTGGAGGCATTCAGTGGGACAATTACAGGAGACAGATCAACAGGAAGCATTGCTTTTACCAGAACAGAAAGAAGGTTACTTTTATTATCACTGATTACACTCTTCAGGTAGGATTTCATCTTTTCCTCCTGTGATTTCTGTGCCTCTGATAATATCTTTACCGAATCGTTGTTCTGCTTGTTGTTCTGAAGCCTGCGACTAATGGCTGAAGCTCGCTGTTGCATCTTACCCCAGTTCTTCTGATATTCCAGAAAGGCTGAGTTCTCGGTGCTCCCGCTGAATGAAAGAGTGGAGAAGGGATCGCTGAATGAGCAGGTAAACGAAAAATGCTGATCTTCGGGCATCAAAATCTCAAAAAACCTTTTGCCCGGAAGCACGATCATATATATACCCTGCTGAAGCGCCTCCCTTCCCGACACCTGCGCACTCCCTGATGCGTCAAGTTTTATTGTATCCAGGATATACTGCTTATCTCCGAGATGATATGCGAGAAATACCGTCGAATCTCTCAGACCGTTGATCGTGAAAGATATCTGATAACCATTCTTCTCCTGACTGGCGACGGTCAGGGAGGTAATTAAAAACATCAATCCGAATAATATCTTTCTCATCGGAAACGAAATTAGAGATAATCTGCAAAAGTAGTCAATGCAATTTCTTTGCCAAAGTGTCGGTTTCGGATTATTGACAAATATATTGTACTTTTGAACATTATACACAGGTACTTCGGGGCAAATGACGGTTTCTGTTCTAATTCCGGTTAATGATTATGATATTGTAGCACTTGTCCGCAGTCTGCGAAGCGGAATGGAGAAGGTGCCTGAATTTTGTGAAATTATAATCGGTGATGACGGGTCATCTCCTGAATTCAGAAAAAAATTCAAATCGCTCGAAGATGACCGGACAAGAGTCATAATATCAGCAAAGAACATTGGGAGGGCGGCGATCAGAAACAAGCTTGCGCTAGAGGCAAAAGGCGATTTCCTTCTCTTTATTGATGCTGATGTGATGTTACCGGCAACAGCAGAGGCCTATCTGACAAACTGGCTCCCATACCTTAAACCAGGTAAGGTAATATGCGGGGGAATCCTCTACAGTCAGAGCAAACCCGGCGATCCTGATAAACTTCTTCGATGGAAGTATGGAAGAAAAAAAGAACAGCGTAAAGCTGCGGACCGTAACAAGAATCCCAACAATTACTTCTCTACCTATAACGTTCTTATCGACAGGTCGGTATTTTCGAAGCTCCGTTTCAACGACGAGATCAGACAATATGGTTTTGAAGATATCCTTTTCGGATATCAGCTTATGAAGGCGGGCATTGAAGTGATCCATACCGACAACGAACTGGTCCATGAAGGACTCGAGACAAATGCCGGCTTTATCAACAAAACCAAACTGGGCATTGAAAATTTAAGCAAGCTGTATGATAAAGTCACTGACAAGAAAGCATTTTCATCATTTGTGCGAATGCTGAAGACATACAACCTGCTCTCCTTTTTCCGGCTCACACTCGTTCTGGCAGGGTTTTTCATCAGATACCGCGAGAGAATGGAGAGACGCCTTGACTCTTCGGATGCGTCAGTTAAACTGTTTTCCTTCTACAGAATATGCATGTTCTGTACCTATCGCGAGATTCACCGCAGAAGAAATATTATGCCGGTATTTTGATTATTCACCCTCAGGTATTTTGTATATTTGAGCCTTAGAGTTTTAACATCACAAATATGGCTAACCCATTTACATGGACTCTAAATCAGATCAGGAGCCTGAATGATGCAATCTGGCATAAACCCCTTTCAGAAATCTCAAGAAGAAAATCTTTTGTCTTTAAACAGCTGAGAATTATCGTCATTGCTGCGAGAGGGTTCATCAACGACAAAGTCCAGATAAGAGCCTCCGCGCTTACATTCTATTCGCTTCTGTCTATAATACCCGCCGCAGCCATTGCGTTTGCCATTGCGAAAGGTTTCGGACTTGACAGGAATCTCGAAGAGATTATAACCAGGGAATTCCAGGCTCACCAGGAAGTGCTTAACTGGTTGCTTACCAACGCCCGGAGTGCAATCCAGGAGACACAGGGACTCTATATCGCAGGCGCAGGAACAATAATTCTGTTCTGGTCAGTCATGTCCCTGCTCGATCATATTGAAGGCTCATTCAATCATATTTGGCAGATAAGGTCCTCAAGGCCCTGGTACCGGAAGTTTACTGATTATATCACAATAATGCTGATCGCACCGGTGTTTTTAATACTCTCAGGCAGTATCACGGTTTTTGTGAGTACACGGCTTGCAGGTTTCATGACTGATGCTCCAATTCTTGATTTCTTTAAACCGGTAATCAGCCTTCTGGTAAAGTTCACGCCTTATTTTCTGAGCTGGATGACACTGACACTGCTTTTCATGCTGATCCCGAATACCAAGGTCAAATTCATTCCGGCGTTTGTATCAGGTATTATTGCCGGAACTGTTCTTCAACTGTTGCAGTGGGTTTATATCGACCTGCAGTTCGGAATCACCAAACTAAGTGCAATTTATGGAAGCTTTGCTGCAATACCCCTTTTCATACTATGGCTGCAGAGCAGCTGGATAATCGTGCTTCTCGGTGCTGAACTCGCTTTTGCCAACCAGAATGTATCCCGCTATGAGTATGAAGCAGAAGCCCTTAACATTAGCAACTATCAGAAGAAAGCCCTCGTGCTTATGATCATGCATATGATCGTCCGCAACTTCACAATCGGTGAAAAACCTCTTAGCGCAGAATCTATAGCAGGATCTCTTAAGATACCGGTACGACTTGCCCGCGACATCCTGCAGGATCTCAGCAGCGCTGACCTCGTATCAGTAATTCATATTAATGAACACAAAGAATGGTTGTATCAGCCAGCTCTCGATATTAACAAAATGACGGTCAGCTTCATATTATCGAGACTCGATAGAAAGGGTATCGAGCAGAGAACAATGATCAGAAATAAGGATTATAATAAACTGGTAACCATCCTCGATAAGTTTGATAAACTGATCGCGAAATCCGATTCGAACGTTTTGGTGAAGGATCTCCTCTAGCCTGGATCAATCCCTGTATGCAACACTGCCTCTTCTTTTCCTGACTTTGTAATTCACTACAAAATCAATGAAGTCACTGTAGTTCTTCCATTCATGAAAAAAGTAATGGGGGAGAGGAACCCTGATATGCTTTGTTCTCTTTTCCTTTTCCCAGTAACTGTTGAGGTTTGCCGCCGGAAAAACCCTGTCGATTTCACTGATAACTGCATAATCCCATCTGAAACCGGGCTCTTTTTGCTCCATTATACGGTTATACATCCACCGCAGTTCATCATGCAGCGATTTTATTGACCGGTGAGGGATCCTGTCAATATTTCGCTGGTAGGTTTTCTTATCCCCGAATGTTCGAAGATAGAATTTCTCCATATTCTCCTCGGTTAGATTGTTAAGGGTGCCTTCAAATACCTTGAGAGGTATCCCATACCGGTCGTCGGCAGGCACCGGCGTGCCATTAACGGCTATCGTGATGTCTGGCTTAATCCCTGTCCTGGGCAACAGATATTCTGAGGCCCATACACCAAGCGACCATCCAATCATGATAATTGAACTGTAAACCTTCATTTCGGGAAGCACCAGCGCTTCATCGGCAGAATAGTTATAGAACAGGATAAAATCAAATTCATCATTGCACAACGGGGTAAATACATTCTCATCAGTTCCCCAGCCTCCGAACAGAACAACAAGAGTTTTGTTCTTTTCCCTTCTTCTTATATATGTCTTCATGGTAATCTGATCAGAATGTCTGATTTTAATAGAATCTAACCGTGTAAATAAATCATGCCCTCTGAAAGCCCTAATCCAAAGGTAATTCATTTTTCCGGTAAAAAAAACGTTATTTGCGGCCAGTGATTGTCCCCGTGATCAGTTAATGCCAAAAAAAATAAGAGGAGGAAGGGTTGTAGTGAGAATCAGGGAGCGGGTTTTATTTCTGAGATAATTCCCGTGTCTACTGTCTGATAAAAGGATGGAACCTTGTTCAAGCTGGCGCTGTCACGCAGGCTCCAGATGTGAAAGTCAATGTCTGCAATACAATCCTGATGATTTTCACTCCCAACCCTTGCTCATCTCCTCTTATACCAATAGCATGAGCTTGGTTTCAAATATAATAATAAAAAATTTAATTATCAAATTAATTATTAAAAAAATACAGATAAAATTTTGCACCCGATGATAAAATTTTGCTAAATTTGGGTAATACCTTCCCCCCTCTAAAACTGACAGACATGATCGCTGAACTTGAAAAAATCGAATATGACGACGGAGGCGGATTCCGGGCTGCCTATATAACAGATGCTGGCAGTTTCTGGCACTTCCACCCCGAATATGAACTGGCGCTCAATATTAAAAGCAACGGAACAAGAATTATTGGTGACAGCGTTGAGCTGTTCGATCATTACGACATGGTGCTTGTTGCCGGCAGTGTTCCTCATTGCTGGAATTATTACAAAAGCAAGGATTCTCTTCCCGACAAACACGGAATTATGGTTCATTTTAAATTGTCATCCCTGGGCGAACCTCTGCTTTCCCAGTATGAGATGAGCAGTGTCAGAGAACTGCTCAGGGAAGCCGAAAGGGGAATTGTTTTTTCAGTCGAAGATGCCAGATCTGCAGAGAAACACCTGGTTCATATGGTCGAAAGTAAAGGTATTGAGAAAATGATCGATTTCCTGTGCGTATTGAAAATATTATGTGACTCTGAAAAAAAGGCATCCCTCAGCTCAGTAAACTACAGGCAGACTTTTGACGAAAAAGGCAATAAAAGGATGAACGACGTCTACAATTATATCAGAGAAAACTACTCCACTCCCGTCTCACTCGATAAAGTCGCGAAAGTAGCTAAAATGAGCCCGTTCGCATTTAGCAGGTACTTCAAGAAAAATTCGGGTGCCGGCTTCGTTGAATACGTCAACAGGGTACGGACTAACAAGGCTTGCTACCTTCTGAGAGAAACTGACAGCCAGATTAACGAGATCGCATTTGATTGCGGTTTTTCAAGCATCTCAAACTTTAACAAACAGTTCCGCAGAACGGAAGGTATCTCGCCGCGCGATTACAGGGCACAATTCAGATAATATCCCATGCAACAAATAATTGATATTTATAGAAGATCATGGCATTAACCTTGATTGAGAAAATTCTGGCTGCACATTCAGGTTATCAAACTGTTAAACCTGGAGATATAGTTGACATTGACATTGATGCACGTGTGGCACGTGATTTCGGGGGTGCGAACGTAGTAAAAAACATAAGGGATTTCAGCCTGCGTGTGGAAAATCCGGTCAAAACACTGTTCACCTTCGACTGCAACCCGACTGGTTCAGATCAGAAATATGCTGTAAATCAGCATATATGCCGTATTTTCGCTCGCGAAAACGGGATCAGGATCTATGATATCGACGCCGGTATAGGTACTCATTTACTTATCGATGAAGGTTATGTTTACCCGGGAGCAACAGCTGTTTCAACAGATTCCCATGCCAACATTCTCGGTGCTGTCGGCGCTTTCGGCCAGGGAATGGGCGATATGGATATTGCCGCCGCCTGGCACAGGGGAAAAGTATGGTTTAAAATTCCTCAGTCGGTCAGGATCAGTCTCTCAGGAGCCTTCCCTCATAATATCACTTCGAAAGACATCGTTCTTAACCTCCTGAATATCTTCGGAGCCAGCAGACTACTTGGCTTATCCGTTGAGATTTATGGAGATGCAGCAGAAAAGCTCTCGCTTGACGACAGAATCACAATCTCCTCAATGGCCACGGAAATGGGTGCAATAATTATCCTGTTTCCTCCGTCAGACGAAGTGATAGAATATTGCAGAAAAAGAACGAAAACGGAATTTAATCCTGTTTTTGCTGACAAAGATGCAGTTTACTCCGAGGTATTCGATATAGATGTGAATTCATTCAGTCCTCGTATCTCACTTCCCGGGGAGCCCCACAATACTGTCGTTGCTGATGAATTATCCGGCCGGAAGATCGACAGTGCCTTTATAGGCAGTTGTACGAACGGACGTATGAATGATATGCGAAGTGTCGCAGAGATCCTCAGGGGTAGGAGAGTGGCGCCGGGGGTGATCCTTAAAATTGTACCCGCAACCGATAAAATATGGAATGAGTGCCTCACACATGGACTCATCGAAATTTTCAAGAATGCAGGGGCTCTCGTCTCAAACGCAGGATGCGCCGGATGCGCAGCAGGACAGGTCGGACAGAATGGTCCGGGTGAAGTGACCATAAGCACCGGGAACAGAAACTTCCCGGGAAAACAGGGAAAAGGAAGCGTGTTTCTTGCATCTCCTGCAATCGTCGCTGCCTCGGCAGTGGCCGGATATATAACTGTTCCTGAAAGGATACCGGAGTACCCGGCACTCTTTGAAACACCTGTCGCCGGAAAAAGAACTGATACCGGCCGGCCCCATTCTGAAAAAAAACCTGAGAAACCCGTAGTTATCGAAGGAAAAGCCTGGATGATTGACCGGGACAATATCGATACGGATATGATCTTCCATAACAGTCATCTGGCAATCACTGACATAAAAGAGATGGGCCGGTACACCTTCGGTAATCTGGAAGGTTATGAGAAATTTGCTGAGAACGCCGGGCCAGGCGATATTGTGATCGCCGGAAAGAACTTTGGCAGCGGGAGCTCCCGACAGCAGGCAGTCGATTGTTTCAGATCGCTTGGGATAGCACTTATCATTGCAGAATCTTTCGGGGCAATCTACGAAAGAAATGCAATCAATGCTGCATTCCCCATCGCAACATGTCCTTCCATCAGCGGTGCCGGCCTGAGAGATGGGGATCTGCTCAGGATCAACCTTATTTCAGGCGAAATTAAAAACCTCCGGAACGGGATCACCGTCATAGCTGATCCGTTTTCTGAGGTTCAGCTCGAAATCTATCAGAGGGGAGGCTTGCTTGGGTGATTAGATCCCGCCTGACTACAAGACGGGTAATCAGTGATCAGTGATCAGTAATCGGTAGCTCAGTAACCTCCGTACAACACTAATTAACCAGCAACCAGCAACCAGTAACACCTCCGCCCATGAAACCTCAGACTTTCGTTGAAAAAATCTTCAAAGCCCCCGCAGGTACAATAGTTTTCGCCAGACCAGATATTATTCTGTCGCATGACAACACTCTTAGCATATTTAAAACCTTTCAGAAAATGGGAGGTAAGACCGTCGCCGATCCTGAACAGATACTGGTCGTGCTCGACCATAACGCACCTCCTGCAGATTCCGGACTGGCTACTCAATACCAGGCCATAAGGGATATCGTTGCTGCTCAGGCAATACGAAAATTCTATGATTCAGGAAAAGGCATATGCCACCAGATTATGTCGGAACATGCAAAACCGGGTATGCTTATTGTCGGGAGCGACAGCCATACATCAACAGCAGGGGCATTCAATGCATTTGCCGCCGGAATCGACCGCACCGAGTCTGCAGGAATATGGAAAAGAGGGGAAACATGGTTCAGGGTCCCCTTGTCACTTAAAATAAATCTCAGGGGACACCTGAAGGAGGGAGTAAGTGCCAAGGATCTGGCATTGTGGATCATAGGAATGACAGGTTCCGATGGTGCAAATTACCTGTCAATTGAATATCATGGAAATGGTGTTGATTCCCTCTCGATAGCCGACAGGATGACACTATCAAACCTTGCTTCGGAAATGGGAGCTAAAAATGCAGTATTCCCTGCCGATGAAGTGTTGCAGGACTATCTGGGAGAGAAATTGGAGGGGATATGGGCCGATGAAGGGGCAGATTACTCAGGTGAACTCGAAATTGACCTCGGAAGTCTTTTTCCGTTAGCGGCTGCACCTCATCATGTCGATAACATTAAATCAGTCGCCGATACTGCAGGAACGATCGTTCATGAGGGCCTGATCGGTACCTGTACCAATGGCCGCATCGAAGACCTGAGAATTGCGGCGGAGATTTTAAGGGGAAAATCGGTGAGGGAGGGCTTTCAGCTTCATATTATACCTGCCTCGCGCAGAATATTCCTCCAGGCAATCGAAGAGGGCTTAATATCAACTTTTATTGAGTCGGGAGCAAATATACTCTCTCCTTCATGTGGTCCGTGCCTGGGTACCGGCCAGGGCATACCCGCTGATAATCATACAGTTATTTCTACTGCCAATAGAAATTTCCTGGGAAGAATGGGAAACAGCAAAGCTTCGATCTACCTTGCGTCACCCGCAACAGTAGCCGCATCCGCAATTGAAGGAAAGATCACAGATCCCCGCAGAGAGCCGCTTCCTGAATCATACCCTTACGTAAGACAACAGAGCAAAACTGTTGTCATAAAACCTGGCGAGAACAGGAAGCATGGAAATATATGGGATTACAGCGAGGCAGACAACCTTAATACCGACCTGATGTTTGCGGGAAAACACACTTATAACATCCTGAGCAGTGATCCGGAATCTATCAAACCGCTCCTTTTCCAGGATTTTGATCCCGCTTTCAGCAGAAATGTCCGTCCCGGAGATATAATGATTGCCGGAGAGAATTTCGGTTGCGGCAGTTCAAGGGAACACCCATCTGTAGGTCTCTCCCATGCAGGAATTTCCGCAATAATAGTAAAGTCGGTCAACAGGATCTTCTATAGATCCTCGATAAACCAGGGACTCGTCCTTATCGTCAGCAGGAAGGTAGTCGAAGCCTATAAACAGGGCGACCCGGTAAACGTCAGTCTTGAAAGGGGTGAGATCACTGTAGGATCCTCACTTTTCCGGTTTCAGCCTCTGCCTGAGAAACTGAAACAGATACTTGAGATGAAAGGTCTGGTTAACTACCTTAAGAGTGACTGACATACGCTTGTTTTATGTTGAAGGTAGTCGGTTTTAAATTATCCGGGACTGACCAGGGTATAAGAAATCGAAAAAAAATGTATTTTTGCGCCTTGAAACGGTTCCGTAGCTCAGTTGGATAGAGCAACAGCCTTCTAAGCTGTGGGTCGGGCGTTCGAGTCGCCCCGGAATCACAACATTTATTCACTCTCAGGCGTGGCCTTTGTCCCCCTGATCCTCTTAATCCAGAGTTTTAGTCTGCTCATGATCTTGTCATAATAACTCCGGCCCAGAATAAAAAGGCTCAGATAAAATAATATTTCACCCGCAATCAGCAGGCCCACCGAAATACCCGCAATCTTCCCGGCTGAAAAGCCGAGCCATGGAACAACAGGTATCAGAAGAAAAAGTATACATGCAATTGTCAGAATAACGAATCCGGTGATCTTTATAAATCTGCTGTCTCTCTTCATGTGCATTTGCAGGTTAATTCGTACAGTTCCATCTGTACATAAAAGCTATTCCGCCTGTTTTTGTTCAATTACCGGCCGGTTTTTTCCAGCACGAGCACCCAGTCATTGTGCCCTTGCTGTCAATTCAGATTCTTTAAGTTGGTTAGTGCTTCCGGTACATACTTGTGAACAGCGGATACTATTGCACATGTTTCCATATCCGGACAGTCGCCACAAGTGTCGAACCCTTTGTTCATCACGCAATTCCTTATCTCATACACCTCGCAATGGCTGAACTTGACACCCTCCCCCCTGCAGCCGGTACAGTTTATCATTTCAGGGGTAATGTCCGGGGCATTATATCCAACTTTCCATTTTTCCGCGGTAACCCTTCTCAGGTTATCATCATTGCTCATTGTTGCGACCCTTGCATCACAAGTCGCACAGTCCAGTCCACAACACGAAATAATTTTTTCCATGATCTCTGTATTATATTAACTGTTTTAACAATAACCTGCATGCTTTCTGCAGGCATAATTGACAATATAAAGATATTAAATTTGTAACGCCCGGGTGATCCGGGCCATATTATGCATGACAGTCAGAACAAGTTCCAAAATTCCTGTTTGTACTATCTGTTAAAGTTTTCAAACTTCGCCTTGATCTTTCTCAGATCCTCAAATTGGAGATTATTAAGATCAAGGGTTCTGGTTCTGTCGTGAAGAGTCAGCTCAATTTCAAATAGCCGGATCCTGACCGAAATAACCTCATCGAATTTTATGACCTCAATTTTTTTTGTGTCTGGCATGAGAAAGCGTAATTCATTGTCATCCCATTCGATGAAGTATTTCCTGTTTAACAGGGAAAAAGCACCAATGCTGATGAAGAGAATCCCTTGTAAAGTGTAAATCACTGAGTTCCAGTCACCAGATAGGAGCTGAGTATCAAATCCCGAAGACAAGGCATTGATAATTAGCAATATTCCAAAAACAAAGAAAATACAACCAAAGATTATAAAGAGTTTTGAAAATGGTGTGGAAATCTTAAAGACTTTAATTCGCGTCATGATATCATTAATTGGTAAGGGTATTATGGGTTTTTACAACCCTGCAAAAGGGCCGGGCATGTGGTTAGTCGGTTATTAAGCTGTAATGTATCAGGTTACTCTCAGTTATGTAAGTGATCTCTCAGTGATTATCTTTCTGTCTTTAGAATAATCGATAATGAAATTGTAAATCTGATTCCTTTGATAAATACTGAATGGTTTCAATTTGATTACACATGGCTTTTCGCTCCTGTGATTTATAATAATCCGAGTTTTCTGAAGGGATATGCTACTAATATCAGAATCCTCAATATAACGTGCTTTCAATCTGTTTTGCAGTTTAAGGATCAGTCTGTTATCACTTATCTTAAAGTATGTCCTGCTTGCTCCGAAATCATTGGTCATATTTACAATTCCTGTAATAGTGAAGGAAAACAGCAGCACATAATCAATGATTCTTATATCACCTAACCCGTATAAGAAATGTGTAACTCCGGCAATTATCATCAATATTCCAATCCCGAATCGGACGAAAGTCCATGGTTTATTGTTAATAATCAGGTAATGCAGCACACAATTGCCACCAATACACTGGTCAGCAGTGTAGCCTTTTCTGGTTTCTGTTTTGACAAATGCATTAATCATATCCGACATGATTTCAATAAAATAACAAAATTAATACCTTTTCGAGGAATTAACAGCAAAATACCAGGTATTAGCAGGTGACTGCTGATTTAAGTTTCTGGCAGTCAGGGCAGATTTCTTCTGCCGGGGATGAATACCTGCATGGAACAGAATATCCTGCAAAACACCGTTGCCAAGTCCGGGAATGCGCTGCTCTGTCGCAAGGAGAGCTTTCATCGAAATATTTTTTGGCGTGTTTTCGAAGGTCCTGTCAAAATATGATTCATCAAAAGCGTCGTCCAGGGGAGAGATGCTCTTCAGACTGACTTTATGATAGGGATTGTCGAACCCCCCCCGGCAGGCCCAGATCACTCCATACATTGCTACGGTGAAAGCCGCACAACTGCCATCATCAAAGACTATCCGTTTTCAAGGACAAACAATTCACGATGTTCGGTGACATGCCTTCCTTTATTTGTGCTTTCACTTATTGATCCTGTTTTTAGTACATTCTTCTTTAGCAGGTTATTGATCAGGGTTGATTTGCCTGCTCCTGAAGGACCGATGGCACAATAGGTCTTTCCTTTTTCAATGATGCCGGCGATCTGATCAAGCCCGCTTTTAGTTATATTACTCAGGAGGATGAATTTAACTCTCTTTTCTCTTCTTTCAAGTGCATCGATAGTATTCTGAATCTCTGTTCCGGTCGCCAGGTCTGTTTTACTTATTACCACAACCGGCTCAATTCCGGCGGAATAACATATCGTCAGATATCTCTCAAGGCGGTTAATGCTGAAATTGTTATTGATTGATTGAATTATAAATGCGACGTCAATATTGGCTGAGATAATCTGGACTTCTCCAAACTTTCCTACAGCCTGCCGTTCAAGTACTGATTTGCGTGGAAATACTTTGTGGATAATTGCGTTGTCTGAGTCATAAATAACCAGGGTTACCCAGTCACCTACAGCGGGAAAATCAGCCCGTGAGCGTGCAGAAAACCTGAGGTTCCCCGTAATTTCAGCATCATACTCGTGGTCCCCGGTCGTAACGACATATCTTTCCCGGTGTTCCTGAGTTACCCTTCCGATTGAGAAATCCGACAGACTATTGTCAGTCAGGTATTCAGATAACTCCTTTGTGAAGCCTAGATCCGATAGATTCATATTCTTATTTTGTACCGGAATTTAGTGTTTATCAATTCTGGATATAAAGAAGTATTAACATCTGGCCATAGTAACAAATCCCGAACCAGACATTATGTTTTTAAGTTCGTTTCTTCATTATTTTATCAGCTGCCAGTTTACCCGTAAGTATTGACATTGGAACCCCGGCGGGACTATAAACCCACTGGCCTGCCTGATAGACTGAAGGTATCGGTGTCAGAACTGAACGATCTGCCATCTGTAGCTTATTTATTACCGGCATCGATTCTTTGAATTCCCAGCCTGTTATTCCTCCTTCAGAACTGCCGATCCTGCTCTCAATACTCAAGGGAGTAAAGGAAAAGCGGGCAATAACTTTATCTTTTAACATCGGATAGATCGAGTCAGAAATTACTTTTAAAATACGATCTTCCAGATCAGCAGTAAACTCGTCAATCCATCCTGCTTCCTTTATTTGCCTGAAAAGATCATATTCAGCCAGGATACTGATTATCAACCCGGTTTTTCCGGGAGGTGCCAGAGAGGGATCTTTAAGTCCGGGAATTGAGATCTCATAAGTGTTTAATCGGGTGAACTTATCCAGCCAGTTCAGGATCTCTTCTTTGCTGAAATGTGCAAAATTCTTCAAAAGATCATTAAGCTCTTGACGGTGAGTCTCGCCTAAGCCTTGTTTTAGAGGTGTATAAAAGAAATGTCCATGTGAGACCTTCGCGAAACTTTCAAGTGGCTCATCAACTTCAAGAAAAATGGCAAAGACGGAATCTCCGCCTCTGTTACCCAGTATCTTCGCTCTGGTCTCTTCAATGGTTGTTCTTATCGAAGGTGAAAGAGTTTCAATCTCGGCTATTCTGTAAAGAGTCTTCAGATCGGCAGCCCAGATAAGGTTTTTATATTTATAGTTGCCGTTCTGGCCGTCTTTAACAAAATGCTCAGCGGGAAATACCCCGGTAATCTTTGTTTCTGTCTTTAATTCTCCCCCAAATTCCAGTAATTTGCTCTTCAGTGCTTCCACAAGCTTTCCCACGCCGCCCTTGGGATAGAAATATTCGAGGTAGAGGGAAAAATAGCTCAGTGCAAAAAATGAAGGTGTGTTCCTGAAAAAATGCTGCGAGATCATGTCCCTTAGCGAAGGATCCCTGACAAATGTTCTCAGGTAATCTTCAACCGGGGCGTTCATGCGGTTAATCTTCCTGACGGTTAAGAGGAACCTGGGGAACCAGGGCAGGATCTTTTTGAAGATAAATCCCGGATCCCGTTTCAGGTCTTTGAAAACCGGATTCTCTATTCCATAGAGGACATCCATGTGCTTCATTACCTTCCGTATTATCCTGATGACTTCGTCAATCTCACCGCTGCTTTCCGGATAGAATTTCTTAAGGAGGCTACGATAATCCTCCAGGCTGCTGCTGTCTTTGATATTTATAATTTCATTTTCTATGCCCAGTGATACCGGACTTCTTACTATCTCCAGATTAATATTCAGATCCTTCAGCATGGTAAAAATGATCCCCGCGTCGAGAAGAGCCCTGACTCCCGCATCAAACCAGAACCCATCCCGGTTAAAGGTATTGACCAGACCGCCACACTCACTGTTCTTTTCAATGAGCAATACCCTCTGTCCTGATCTTGCAAGGTAAACAGAAGCAGTCAGACCGGCCACACCTCCGCCAACCACTATCGTATCGTAATTGTTATCAGACATATTTACTGCTATTGACAAATACAAACCACACTTAAATTAATAATTCCGGTTACCTGTTATCCAAACCTGTTAGTTTAAGCGTTACTACCCATAGTTCGTATGCAGCATCTCTGTCCAGAGCAGGAGGTGCCGGTTCCTCTTCAGTGGTTAAACTAAAGAATTTTCCGCTTACTGATTCCACCTCTTTTGAGACCCCGAGATAATACAATGCTTCGGCAGAAATTTCAGGAGATTTTAAAGTCTTGTCCAGAAAATTCCTTTTATACCATTTATAAACCGGCCCGTTTTCCTGTCCGGTTTCAGTTTTCACTGCTCCCGGGTGCATGGTATTGATAGTTACTCCCGTATTCTTAAAATATTCGTTGAATACAATCATCGACAGAAGTTGTGCTGTTTTAGCAGAACCATAACTCTTCAGCCCTGTATATCTTCTTTTCTCCCAGTTCAGGTCATCGGGCCTCAACCCCCATGCTGCAAACCGGTGTGCTTCTGATCCTACCATAATGATCCGGGCCCTTTTCTGTGATTTCAGCTTTTCTTTCAGAATGTAATTCATGATAAAGGAAGAGAGGTAATGAACGACCAGAACCTTTTCGAGTCCATCTGGTGTTAATGCTCTTTTTGTCAGGTATATGCCTGCGTTGTGGATCAGTACGTCAATCGGGGTGGTCAGCCCGGTAAGTTCTTTTGATACCCGGAAGATATCCTTTAATAGACTCAGATCGGCAATTCTGTAATCACAAATTACGCCAAATTCATTCTCAATTTCATGGCGGAGAGCTTCCGATTTCTCCGGATTCCGGTTGATGCAAAGCAGGTTTGCTCCATGAGAGGCATACTTTCTGGCTGTATGGTAGCCAATACCCGATGTGGCGCCTGTGATAACAACAAGCCTGCCGGCAAAGTCATCACTGCAGATCATCGGGTCCGACCGGCCGTTCCTGATCATTGCAAAAATATTGGACCATTTATACTCTTTAAAGTATTTGGAGAATTTGCTCTTTTTTCTCATTGCCCTTAATTATCCGAATCTCTTTTTCATAAACCGTCTGTAAGCTTTTCCAAATCTGGGAATATTGTCAAATATATCCCCCCAAAGATCATAGTAATCCCTCTGCTCTGCAATTTTACCATTTTCGTTCAGGGTAAGCCTGCTGGTTCCATACAATACAGAACTCGGATTTTTCTTGAATTTGATTGTCATTTCCCATTCCATGAAAACTATATTATCCTCCTTGACGGCATTAACTATCTTCATTGACAGGTCTTTCGAACGTTGCGTCAGCCGCTCCGTCATTGCTGTAAACTCTTCGATACCATTTAATGCCTGAACGGAATCCCTGAAATAAATATCATTATCGTAATAGGGGAGTATATGCGACCAGTCGGGTTTACCTTCTGTGTTGTACGTTTTGGACCATAATTCCTTTACAGTCTCAATTGAAATTATTTTATCATTCAGATTTCCCGGGACTTCATAATCAATCTTATCCATATAATCGGTTTAAAATATTCACACTCAGGTTCAGGTTTAAATATTCATTTATTCCTGGTTTCAGGCTTTGTGGCAAAAGTAAGGATTTTTCTGCTGTACATCATAAATTTCGTATTATGAATCCGCTGGCTTTACGGCTTCCATACAAGACTCAGGACAGTCAGTATAACAGGGGAGAGTTAGCTGGTGAACTTATTTGTTTCAGCAAGTGATACAATATCCTTTACTTCAAGTATCTGTTCCGGATAACCAGCTAACACTGAGTTAATCATGGCAAGCCCCAGTTCTCTCAAAGTTAAAATGAACCCCGGCAATATCAAACGGAAAACAGGATAGAAGGGATTGAATAGATAATAGACCTTGTGGAAACGTTTTAGTCCTTTTGTTGGTTTCATTAGTCCCGGCCTGAAAGAATAGACCTTTTTAAATGGAAGTTTGAAAAGGCTGGATTCGGTCATTCCCTTAATCCTGGCCGGAATGAACTTTGCTCTGGCCGTGGTATCAGCACCAAATCCTGAAACATAACAGAAGATCATTTGCGGATTAAGTGCTGCAAGTCTCCCGGCGACTGATAAGGTCAACTTAAAGGTTATGTTATAATATTCAGACTCTTTAACTAATGGTGATATAGTTCCTATGCAATAGAAGCACGCATCATACCCGGTCAGCCGGTTTTCAATAAGTGAAAGGTCGAAAAGATTCCCATGAATAATCTCCGTCAGTTTGGGATTAGATATCTCACAGGAAGTGCGGTTAATAACAAGAACTTGCTCAACATACGGATGCAACAGACATTCGTGCAGGACACCTTCGCCAACCATCCCTGTGGACCCTGTAATTATAACTTTGATTTTCATGCCCGATTAAGTCAGACGGAGAGTGAGGTGCGAAATCCTCTGGCACCATAATAGGATTCAGCACCATTATGATAAACAAAGACATGGTCATAGCGACGATCACAAAAAAGTGCATCGCCTGATTTTCTGATCGCGGCCGGTGTCTTCACCCAACTCGAGGTTTTAGTGTCTAAATTACCAAGTTTCTGCAATTCCCGGTATTGTTCTTCAGTTAAAAGCTCACTGCCCATGGCAGCTGCCATATCTAAGGCGTTGTTTTCTGATTTATGTTGTTTCCGTGACTCCAGTGCCTTGCGGTCGTAACAAACATTTCTGCGGCCTTTCGGACTCTCATCTGAACAATCATAAAAAATGTATTCGCCCGTCTTATCATTATAACCAACAACATCCGGTTCACCACCGGTTCTTTCCATCTCACTGAGTGACCAAAGTTTCTCAATATTAGCCTCCAGCCTGGCCTGTACTTTTACCCATTCAAGACTTTTAACATAATTATACTTTTTTAGAAAACACCCACCTTACTGTTACTAAACAATCAGGCAGGGCCAAAGTTCAACCATCAAACCTATAATGACCACTGAATGTCGAAGCGTAACGAAGATCCCGACCTGGCGGTAACTTTCAAATGACTATTCACATTAATATCAGATCTGTCCTGAGTTTTGATTTCATTCTCTCGCAGGCTGGAAGTCATAGGGGAGGAGGTCTGCTATGCTTTGTTTTGCCATTTCTCCGTGCCATATTATTCCCGGACCTTTATAATACCCATCCTGGTCTATCAGAATGTTATTCCTTGTCAGTTCCATGCCACTGCTTGCCTTCCCGGGTTCCCACCATATGGATATAGTAGTTGGCAGAATAGCACGATAAAAAATACTTTTGCGTGCTTGCCCGGGTTTAACGCTCAGCTCATTCCTGACCAGATCTTTGGCTGATAATTGTTTCATCTCAGATTCAATGAAGTATCCTGCTTCTATAAGGTTTTCAGCCCATAACGATCTGATGAAATGCATCCTGGAGCCAAAGTATGTTTCATTCCTTTTCTTCCCAAGAAGGATTTTGTCATTGGTACAAGTGTCATCTTCGAATAGTGAGGTGCCTGCCAGTTGACTCTGGTACATGGATTTTATATATTCAAACTTGTTCATGTAATATGTTATCCTGTACCCGAGAGCATGGTTCAAAACAATGATCGGTGTAATCGCATAAGCTTTTAACGTGTCGTTATCCTTGCTGGTAGTAAACCTTATGTCATCTTCATTAAGTATTTCACATTGTCTGACGTTTTTTGTCCTCCCCAGAAATTCAGTCTTGAAAATTTGCATATTCTGTTTCCGGAGGAACTTATTGCCACTTGCCTTGATGCTGATATCGCCGATTGTAAAAATCTTCGGAATCAGGTATACTTTAATGTCCTTTCCTGGTGAAAAATCGCTTATTGTAACAGAATAGTAACCGAGTGCACTTATCGTCAATGGTATCTCTCCGGCTTTTCTTACATCCAGATTAAAACTGCCTTCCGGATCAGTATAGGAAGCTATCGCTGTACCGTCAAAATATGCAACAGCATATGCGATTGGTTCTTTAGTTTCACTGTTAAATACTTTACCTTTTATTATCTGTCCAGGACACGGACATGCCAGTTTTAAAACTAACATTATTGCTAAAATTCTTTTCATGGAATTTGAATTTTACATTCTCGCATTCTTAAATTGAATCGCAAGAATCAGATAATCTCAGAGCTATCTTAAAACAATATCCAGATAGACCGAATGACGTCCGTACGTTTCATAAAAAGGCTTAAAAACGACACCATCAATACTAAATTGTAACTGTCCGGGATCACCTGATATAGATCTGCTTATATCTTCAGCATCTAATGTTACCTTACGCCATTCTGTCCGTGGCTCAGACTCCTGAGCTGCCAATAGAACGGGACCGTAAAATAAACTGGCGATATTTTGCTGATCCATAACGGGCTCCAGATAAAACTTAAACGGCATTCGCAACTCGACCGTATCCCCGTCTCTCCATTTACGGTTTAAAGTAAGATAGCTTCCCGGGACAGCCTTAACTTTCCTGTCCTTACCATTTATCTTTACAAAAAA
>JAHYJA010000202.1 GCA_019429325.1 Bacteroidales bacterium | reverse complement strand
GTAAAACCATTCCTCCTGCCATAAAAACTGATCCTTCATCTGATTCTGTTGCTAAAGGCGACAAAACCGGGAATGAAGGTTAAACGGAAGCGTTTCGGATGGATAAAAGAGATAGTGTGCGGATAGACAAATTCCTGTGGTCGGTCAGGATCTACAAGACCAGGGGACTGGCTTCGGAGGCCTGCAGAAGAGGCAGGGTCGCTGTCAACAATATGGAAGCCAAACCTTCAAGAATAGTATCTGAGAAAGATATAATCACCGTTAAAAAACTCCCTGTTATTTACACATTCAGGGTTCTGCAACCTGTCGGCAACAGGGTTTCAGCCAAAATCGCAGCATCCTTTATCGAAGACTTAACCTCTGCGGAGGAGAAGCTTAAGCGGCAGATCGGTAACTCATTAACATACGGCCACAGGGAAAAAGGAAGCGGCCGGCCTACCAAGAAGGAGAGAAGGAACATCGACAGGATGAATAATAACATATCAGGTATCTGAAGGTGGTATAAAGACCCATTCTTAACCTAACTCCTGAATAAAGCTGTCAGGATTTCAGATTGAGTATTTCATTTTTTGTAACTTGCATCAACCTGAAACCTCACTGACCAGCGATCAGTAACTTCTTATTTATAGGAATCAGCAGAAAAAGAAATGGGAAGGGATAACATTGAGAAGTATTCGGCACGATATGCCATGCTGAAACAATCTGCCGGATTCTGGCACAACAAAATATTTTACAGGAAGATAATCGTACTGGGACGCGAGAATATCAATCCCGATAATCATCTCATTTTTGCTCCCAACCATCAGAATGCACTTATGGATGCTCTGGCGGTTCTCTTTACGCATAAGGGACAGCCTGTTTTCCTTGCCCGGGCAGATATCTTCAAAAAGAAAATGATTGCTTCAATCCTGTATTTTCTTAAGATCCTGCCGGTCTATCGTCTCAGGGACGGATTCAGCAGCCTGAAAGACAACGATAAGATCTTTCTGAAAACAATCGATATCCTCAGAAACAAGAATGGCCTGATAATTCTGCCCGAGGGTGATCATGCGGGCTTCAGAAGGCTGAGACAGCTCAAGAAGGGGATCTGCCGGGTGGCATTCCAGGCAGATGAGGCCACCGGATTCACTCTCAGGATCAAGATCATTCCTGTTGGTATAGAATTCTCAAACTACAGCAGGTTCAGGCAGGTGCTTACAGTAGTTTATGGAAAACCTGTTGAAGTATCAGATTATTACAGTCTCTATAAAGTGAGCCCCGAAAAGGCGCTTAACGGGCTCCGGGATGCCCTTTCAACCAAAATGAAGAACATAATGGTTCATATAGAATCGCAGGAAGACTATGAAGCCATTGATGAATTGAGAAGTATCGTAAACGGAAGGTACAGCGACGACATAAAATTTCCCAAGCTGTTCAGGGACAGGCTGCTGATCGATAAACTAAATCGGCTGAAACAAATAAGGCCAGCCGCTTACCGCAGAATATGCAGCCTCAGCCTTATGATCAAAAAGAAAGCAAGGGACCTGAAAACAAGTTACAGATTGCTTGAGAAAAAGAAGCATCCCCTCGGTTGGCTCCTCACAGGCCTTGCAGGCATATTCATAACGCTCCCCTTCTATCTTTTCGGTACCATCTTTACCCTGACATTCCTTGCCCTGCCGGAAGTACAGATACGCAAGATAAAGGACCTTCAATTTCACAGTTCAATGCGCTACGGCCTGTCTCTTGCACTGGCATTTGTTTTCTTGCCTCTCTACCTGATCATCTCTCTTGTAGTTTTCAAACCCTGGTGGCTCGCAACAGCTGTTTTTCTTACAATACCCACTGCCGGTATCTTCGCCTGGAATTACAATATCCTCTTCAGGAGGATCATAGGGGGTTTCAGGGTAAGAAGATACATCAGGGAAAAAAATGAGAGCTGGTCAGCTCTGATAAGCAACTACAATGAACTGACAGACCTTGTTAAGAATCTGCCGGATGAAGATAAATAATTGTTTCAGTGGCAGGGTTGCATGGATAACCGGGGCCTCATCAGGGATCGGAGAGGCGCTTGTATATGAGTTTGCACGAAGGGGCTCAACGGTAATTGCATCCTCAAACGATGAGTCCGGACTGCAAAGAGTAAAAGCCGGTGCCGGCGGATTTGCAGAAAAAATTCATTGTGTGCCTTTTGATCTGTCTGAAACAGCCCTGATAGATGATATCGTCACAGAGCAGATCAGGAGGTTTGAAAGGATCGATTTTCTGCTTAACATCGGCGGAATAAGCCAGAGAGCCCTTATTGTAGAGACTCCCCTGTGGCTTGACAGAAAAATTTTTGAGATCAATTATTTTGGTACCATCGCTCTCACTAAAGCCGTTTTACCCCATATGATCAGGGAAAAATCGGGACATATCCTTGCTACGAGCAGTATATCAGGGAGATTCGGCTTTCCATTGCGGTCAGCCTACTCTGCTTCAAAGCAGGCTCTTCACGGTTTCTTTGAGACACTCTACCTGGAGAATAAAAAGTTCAATATCCGCTCAACTGTAATAATCCCGGGAAGGGTAAGAACAAATATTTCCCTTCATGCTCTCGATGGCGAAGGAAATGAACATGGTAAAATGGACAGGGGACAGAATAAGGGTATTTCTCCCCAAAAGGCAGCGGGCATAATAATACGCGGTATAAAAAGAAACAAAAGGGAGATCCTTGTCGGGAGAAGTGAATTACTTCTTCTCCACATCAGACGCTATCTCCCCTGCCTCTTTTTCAGAATTGCCGGAAGGATCAAACCAAACTAATAATCAACCAGAATGAAAGACTATTTTATCAGCGGTATTCAGCAGATGGGTATTGGTGTGCATGATGTGTACAAATCGTGGGAATATTACAGGAAGACCTTTGGCATGGATTGCCGTATTTTTGAAGAGGAGGCTGAGGCCTCGCTTATGCTTCCCTTTACTGACGGCAAACCCAGAAAAAGGCACGCTGTACTCGCGCTTAATCTGCAGAGCGGAGGCGGGTTTGAAATATGGCAGCACACGGGCAAACAGCCGGAGGACCCGAAAGAAGATACTGTAGTGGGAGATCTTGGTATCCTTTTCTGCAAGATGAAAGTTAAGAACATTTCCGAAGCCATAGCCTGGCACAGGTATAAAGGCACAGAGGTTCCCGGAGATCCCGTTGAAGACCCTTCGGGATCAGCAAGCTTTTTTATAAGGGATCCCTTCGGGAATATTTTCCAGGCTGTTGAGGCAGACGACTGGTTTATGGATGAGAAAAAAGTTTCAGGCGGCGTTTATGGAGCCATAATAGGCGTTTCGGATATAGAAAAGTCAAAAGTGGTCTATTCCGATATTCTGGGTTATGATGTTACTGTTTACGATAATACAGGCATTTTCCCGGACCTGGCAGTTGTGCCGGGAGGGGACAAAAAGTGCCGCAGGGTCCTTCTGAAGCGGTCATTGCCATTCAGCGGCCCTTTCAGCAGGGTCCTCGGTAACAGCGTCATTGAGCTCATCAGCGCTTCTGATGGACCCGGAAAAAGGATTTATGAAGGCCGGATCTGGGGTGATCCCGGATTCATCCACCTGTGCTTTGATATCAGGGGCATGGCCGGGATAAGAAGTTACTCCGAAAGCAAAGGCTTCCCGTTCCTTGTCGACAGCATGAAAAGCCAGTCAGGAGACAGCTTTGGCATGGGAGAGGCAGCCGGCCATTTCTCTTATCTGCAGGATCCTGACGGAACCCTGATTGAATTTGTTGAGGCTCATAAATTAGCTATACTGAAAAAGTTCGGATTGTACCTCAACCTGCGAAAGAGAGATCCGCATGCTCCCCTGCCCGACTGGATGCTAAGGTTCCTTAAGTTCTCGAGGGTTAAAGACTGACTCCGGCCACTCTTTCTGCCTCGCGGAAGACTCTCATAATATTCCCCCCCCATATCCTGGCAATATCGGGTTTCGTGTAGCCGCGCCTTAGCAGTTCAATGGTTATATTCTTCATTTCTGACACATCCCTGCAGCCTTCTACTCCTCCACCACCGTCAAAATCTGTACCTATGCCGACATAATCTATCCCGATAACCTGTACAACGTGGTCGATATGGTCGACCACATCCTTTACCGTGGCAAGCTTCTCAAATTTCTTCTGCATCGCCCGATATTCACTCCTCATTACCTTCTTCATCTCGTCTGAAAGTGCATTGTAATCGCCATACTTTGATCGTATTTCCTTAAGCTTCTCTGTGAGTTCCGGATTTGGTTCAGGAGCCTTGATGTAATTGCTCAGGATGCAGATCTGGATGACTCCCTGATTTTCCCTCAGAGCCAGAAGCATGTCATCAGAAAGGTTGCGCGGACTCTCGCACAAGGCCCTGCAGGAGGAGTGTGATGCGATCACGGGAGCCGCTGAGGTATTCACAACATCGTAAAAAGCCTTATCGGAGATATGGGAGACATCTATCATCATCCCGATCCTGTTCATCTCTTTCAC
>JAHYJA010000018.1 GCA_019429325.1 Bacteroidales bacterium | reverse complement strand
AGAAAGTACATTGTAATCACACTTGTGGTGCTTGCATCTGCAGCTCTGATCATCAGGCTCTTTGGAATACAGATCGTTAAAGATACATACCGCATGTCGGCTGAAAACAATGTTCTGAGGTATGTGACCCAGTACCCCGGGCGGGGTCTGATCTATGACCGTAACGCGAAGCTGATGGTTTACAACCAGGCAGCCTATGACCTTATGGTAGTCCCATCCCAGACTACTGCCATCGACACAGCTGAATTCTGCAGTCTGCTTGAAATAACCCCGGAAAGCTTTATTGAAAGGATGAAGGCCGCTGCGGGCTACTCACGGAGGGCACCTTCGATATTCCTCAAGCAGATCTCTGCCGAGACCTATGCAACTTTCCAGGAAAAGATGTACCTGTTTCCGGGTTTTTATATTCTGCCGAGGACGCTCCGGAAATATTCAAAACCCATTGCTGCACATATCCTCGGATATGTAAGTGAAGTGGATGAAAATATTATTTCGAAGGATACTTACTATAAATCAGGAGATTACATTGGCAAACTCGGCATTGAGGAAGCCTACGAGAAGGAGCTGAGAGGCGTAAGGGGTATGAAGATATTCCTTGTGGATGTTTACAGCAGGATCAAAGGATCATACAACGACGGACGATCTGACGCCGAAGCTGTTCAGGGCTCGGACATAATATCGTCTATCGACATGGATCTTCAGGAGTACGGTGAACTGCTGATGAAGAACAAGACCGGGAGCATAGTAGCTATTGAGCCTGAAACCGGTGAAGTGCTTGCACTTGTCTCCTCACCCGGTTATGATCCCGGACTGCTTGTTGGAAGAGTGAGGTCGGAGAACTATTCGAAACTGAGTGCCGATACAATGCTGCCACTCTTTAACAGGGCCCTTATGGCCGCATATCCTCCCGGCTCAACATTCAAGACACTGAACGGGTTAATAGGGCTGCAGGAAGAGGTGGTATCGCCCTCAACCCTGTTTGGTTGCAACATGGGATACCTTTTTGTAGGGTGCCATTCCCACAGCTCACCACTCGACTTTGTTCATGCTGTGTCCAACTCATGCAATTCCTATTTTTGCCAGACCTTCAGAAGGATACTGGAAAATCCCCGGTACCCTTCCCTTTACGCGGCCTTCGATAAATGGAAAGAGTATCTTAACGAGTTCGGGTTCGGGGTAAAACTGGGGACAGACTTTGTAAATGACCTTCCAGGCTTCATACCCGCGGTGAGCTATTTTGACAAGTATCACGGTAAGGGCGGGTGGAGGGCGCTTACAGTCATTTCGCTGGCGATTGGCCAGGGAGAGATACTTACCACACCTCTCCAGATGGCTAACATGACAGCAGCAATAGCCAACAGGGGTTATTATATAAGTCCTCATATCGTTAAAGCCGTCGGGTCAGCCGGAGAGATTGACCCTAAGTTCACGGGAAAGCATATCGTCCATATCGATTCCCTTAACTTCGAACAGATGGTAACGGGGATGGAGGAGGCGGTGAACGGCGGTGCAGGATCAACCGCGAGAGTAGCCGCGCTGAGGGATATTGTCGTATGCGGCAAAACAGGAACGGCCCAGAACCCGCATGGAGACGATCATTCAGTCTTTATTGCTTTTGCCCCGAGGGATAACCCGAAGATTGCAATTGCAGTGTTTGTAGAGAATGCAGGCTTCGGATCAACCTATGCCGCTCCCGTGGCCAGCCTTATGATCGAAAAATACCTTAAGGGTGCAATAACGAACAAATACCTCGAGACGAGAATGCTGGACCTTAACCTGAACGACAAGTGAGAAGAAGCATAAATATATGGCAGGGGATCGACAAGGTCACTGTCCTGATCTTTCTCGTGATGGTCATAATGGGATGGTTCAATATCTATGCTGCCGTCTTCAATGAAGAAGAGACTGGATTACTTAACCTTTCACAGCGGTACGGGAAGCAGTTCATCTGGATTCTTGCAACCATTATTCTTGCTGTTTTTATAGTGATAATCGACAGCAGGTTCTATTTCTTTTTCGCCTGGCTCATATATGCCGGAATGATGATCCTCCTTCTGCTTGTTCTGATCATAGGAAAGGAAGTAAACGGGGCAAAATCGTGGTTTGAATTCGGCTCGCTGAGTCTTCAGCCTTCCGAATTTGCCAAGTTCGGCACTGCTCTTGCCCTGGCAGCCTTCCTCAGCTCCGGGAGGCATGATCTTACCCGGCTCACCTCCGTTCTGACCGCCTCGGCAATTATCCTCTTCCCGATGATCCTCATCATCCTTCAGCCAGACATGGGTTCCGCTGTTGTCTTCCTCTCTTTTTTTATTGTCCTGTTCAGGGAGGGACTCAGCCCCTATATCTTTGTATCAGGTGTAATTATGGCAATATTGTTTTTCGTCACCCTTCTCTTTGACAATCTTTATATAAATTTTGCACTGATCACGATCGCTTTTATTCTGATACTTGCTGCAACAAGAAAATGGAAATTATGCTTTACAGGCCTGGGAATATTTACGCTTATCACAGGGATATTATACCTGTTCAGCTATTTCGTTCTGAAGTTACGTGAAAACGAAGAGATCATCATCCTGATCTCGCTCATTCTTTCAGGAATGGTGTTTGCAGTCTATATTTATAACAGGAAGGCAGTTTCGATACTGGTTATCTACCTTTTCCTTATTGGCAGTATTCTTTTCATAAACAGTGTAAATTTTGCCTTCAACACATTGCTTAAGCCTCATCAGAAGGAGAGGGTGGAGATAATGCTCGGTTTTAAATCCGACCCGCACGGTACGGGTTATAACCTTAACCAGTCGCTTATATCGATCGGATCCGGAGGATTGACTGGAAAAGGCTACCTGCAGGGAACCCAGACCAAATTCAAGTTCGTACCTGCCCAGAGCACCGATTTCATTTTCTGTACCGTGGGGGAGGAGTGGGGATTTGCCGGGTCCCTGGTGGTTATAGGCTTGTTCTTATTCTTTCTCCTCCGCCTGGTTTTCCTCGCGGAAAGGCAGAAATCAGCTTTCCCCAGGATCTACGGGTACGGGGTCATATCTGTATTTTTTGTCCATTTCTTTATTAATATCGGAATGGCTACCGGCCTGGTTCCCGTAATCGGCATCCCTCTGCCCTTTTTCAGCTACGGAGGCAGTTCCCTCTGGGGATTTACAATACTTCTTTTTATATTTCTGAGGCTCGATGCAAGCCGTAATGAGCATCTTATATGATCAGAATGGGATCGTAATGCGGTGGGATATCTCGATTCCGAAATCCTTCTCTACATAATCGATCAGCTGCGGGAAGAACTCCATAAAGTCTTCCTGGAGAGAGGAATAATTCTTTTTAAGTGCACGGATGGCGAACCTTGTCTCCTTCGGAAGAGTGGTACGTTTGCTCAGGGTTTTTAAAACGTTCCGTATCCCCCCTACCGTCTGATACGATTCGATCCAGTTGTTTATGATGAAAAAGGGCATCATCTGCTGAACATTTTCCGGAAGCAGTTCATAGTTATTCACAAGCGCCCTGTAAAAATTATAGGTGACACTCTCCAGAGGCCTGCGCGAAAAAAAATTCCACTCCTTCGTGAGAAAATGATCATAGATAATATCGGTTACCACACCTGAATACTTGTAATATTTCCGGGTGAAAAATATTTTACTGCGGTGAACGACCGGATGACGGTCGGTGAACCCGTCAATGTGACGGTGAAGGATAATGCCCTTTCTGATAAGATCAGGATATTTCAGATAATCACGACCCTTAACATAGTCTCCTATGTAATTGCCGATGATTATCTTATCGGAATCGCCGGAAAGGTATATGTGGGCTAAAACATTCATTTAAGCCATAATAGTACAAAGAATTTGCCACATCTTATTTATCTCAAAAACATTTTATTTAACATATTTTCACAATCGACGGTGTGATCTGTTAATATATTGATGAATAATTTATTAAGCTCAAAATGTAACTGTTTAACAATTATCCGGAAATGTTCGGAATTTCGGTCCGCAAAGGTTAAATTTGCCTGTTCCTAATAATAAAACTTATTCAGCTTTAAAATATTTCATAATCTAAAAATGGAGGCAATATGACCAGGAAAAATGTAATAATTATCGGCGCTGCCGGACGGGATTTTCATAATTTTAACACATGCTACAGGGATAATGAATTTTATAATGTGGTTGCATTTACTGCAGCCCAGATCCCTGATATTGACGGGAGAAGATATCCTGCTGAGCTGTCGGGCAGATTATATCCTGAAGGGATCCCTGTTTTTCCGGAGTCGGACCTGCCTCAGCTGATAAAGAAGTTAAATGCGGATGAATGTGTGTTTTCCTACAGTGACGTTACATACCAGAAGGTGATGGAGGTAAGCGCCATTGTTAATGCCGCGGGAGCCGGCTTTGTCCTTCTTGGGCCGGCAGGCACCATGCTCAGGAGCAGCAAGCCCGTGATTGCGGTTGGGGCTGTAAGGACAGGATGTGGCAAGAGCCAGACATCGAGGAGGGTCATAGAGATCCTGATGGAGGAAGGGCTTAAGGTTGTGGCAGTTCGACACCCTATGCCGTATGGCGACCTCTTCGCCCAGAAAGTCCAGCGCTTTGCCACCGTGGATGATCTGGCAAAACATAAATGCACGATCGAGGAGATGGAGGAGTATGAGCCGCATGTTGTGAGGGGTAACGTAATTTATGCAGGGGTCGATTATGAGGCAATTCTCCGCGAGGCGGAAAAAGACCCGGACGGATGTGATGTCATTGTCTGGGACGGGGGCAATAACGATTTTCCTTTCTATAAGCCTGATCTGATGATCACGGTAACCGATCCTCATCGTGCCGGCCATGAACTGACCTATTATCCGGGCGAGGTGACGCTTCGACTGGCCGATGTGGTTGTGATAAATAAGATCGACACTGCCGGACCTGAAGCCATACAGACGGTAAGGGAGAGTATTGAGAAGGTCAATCCCAAAGCGATCGTGGTGGATGGTGCCTCACCAATACGGGTTGACGATGCATCGTTGATAAGGGGTAAAAGGGTACTGGTGGTTGAAGACGGCCCCACGCTTACACATGGCGAGATGAAGATCGGGGCAGGAGTGGTCGCTGCACGGAAGTACGGGGCTTCAGAACTGGTTGATCCACGGCCCTTTACTGTCGGGAGCCTTAGTGAGACTTTCAGGATCTACCCGGAAATAGGAACCCTGTTACCTGCAATGGGATATGGTGATAAGCAGTTATCCGACCTTGAAACGACCATTAACAATACGGAATGCGACACGGTGATCATTGCGACTCCGATAGATCTCAACCGGATAATCATGATCAGGAAGCCATCTACCAGGGTCTGGTACGACCTGCAGGAGATAGGTTATCCGGATCTCACAGGGATAATCGGTGATTTTATTAAGGAACAGAAGCTGGCTGTCAGGGAATAGCAGGCTCTATCGTTTTACCCTGGCGTTCCCTTTCCAGATGCTCCACACCTGTTCCTCGTCGGCGGGCTGGGCATAGTCTGTAAGCGCAGTGGTGGCAAGCGCTCCTGTCGCCCATCCGAACTGTATCCATTTTTCCGGTTCCATATTCTTAAGGATGGCATAGAGCATGCCTCCCACAAAACCGTCACCACCGCCGATACGGTCAAGTATTTGAATCTCACGCGGTTCGACAACATGCCAGTTGTCACCTTCAAGCATTATGGCTCCCCAGAGATGTTCATTGACACTGATGACCTGCCGTAGGGTTGTGGCAAAAACTTCAACTTCAGGAAATACTTTTCTGGTATTTCTGATCATCCCTTTGAAGTTCCCGATCTGGGCTGCAAGATCTTTTCCACCTGCCTCTGGTCCTTCAATGCCCAGGCACAGCTGAAAATCCTCTTCGTTGCCGACCAGTATATCGGCGATGCCTGCTATCTCGGAAAAGACCCCTGCGAGCTCCTTTTCGCGGCCTTTCCAGAATGTAGCACGATAATTGAGGTCGAAGGAGATACGTGTGCCGTGTTTCTTTGCTGCCTGTGCAAGCTCAAGGCAGAACCTGCTTGTCTCAGGCGAAAGGGCTCCGATCAGTCCTGAGAGGTGGAGTATCTGAACACCCTCCTTCCCGAATATCCTGTCGAGGTCAAAATCCTTCACATTAAGGGTTCTGCCCACCTCACCCGCACGGTCGTTGTGGACCCTCGGACCGCGTGTCCCGAAACCGCAATCAGCTATGTTGAACTGGTGGCGGTAGCCCCACGGGCCGCCCTGTTCCACTTCGACACCCTCATAAGCGATATGCCGTCCGGCTAGGTTATCTTTAATGAAACGCGCGATCGGGCTTCCCTTGACAAATGTTGTCAGGACCTTCACCGGCAGGCCAAGGTATGACGAAATGCTTATAACGTTGGTCTCGGCGCTGGTAGCGTACATATGATAAGTGTCGCTGCAATGTACCGGCTGAGCGTTAGCCGGAGTGAGCCGTACTCCCATACTGCTTGGCACCAGAAGCGCCCACGCAGCATCTTTCTTAAGTTCCATCTTCATATTTGTTATTATTTTAATTTTTCCTTTATCTTCTTCGACTCTGTTTCAAACCCCGGCTTGTTAAGGAGCGCAAACATGTTTTTCTTGTAAGCCTCAACTCCCGGCTGATCAAAGGGATTGATATCGAGGATATATCCGCTTATGGCGCAGGCCATCTCAAAGAAATAAATCAATTGCCCCATGTAATATTCATCCAGTTGAGGGACGGAAAGGGTAATTATGGGCACCCCGCCATCGTTATGTGCCAGGACTGTCCCTTTTTCAGCGCAGCAGTTAACCTCCGAAAGCCTTTTTCCGGCAATATAGTTCAGCTGGTCGGCATCATCCTTCTCTGGCGGGACTGTGATCTTTTTACGGGGATTTTTTACGGAAATGATCGTCTCAAACAGGATCCTTTGGCCTTCCTGGATGTATTGCCCCAGCGAATGGAGATCGGTCGTAAAATCAACCGACGACGGAAAGATCCCTTTCCCCTCTTTCCCCTCGCTTTCGCCGTACAGCTGTTTCCACCATTCGGCGAAATAATGAAGCCGGGGAGTGAATCCGGCGAGTATCTCGGTGTTACGTCCCGATTGCATGATAAGGTTTCTTGCGGCGGCATAAAGGAGGGAGGGGTTGGATGAAGCATCCTTGTTGTTTCTTGTGAGCGCCTCCATGGCTTTGGCACCTTTTACCAGGGCGCTGATGTCGAGTCCGCTGATCGCTATGGGCAACAGACCGACGGGTGTCAGCACCGAAAACCGGCCGCCGATATTATCGGGAATAACAAATGTCTCATATCCGTTCAGTTCCGCCATCGACCGGAGCGCCCCTTTTTCCCTGTCGGTAATTGCTATTATCCTGTCGGCGGCTACCGGCTTACCCACTTTCCTCTCAAGATGATCCTTAAGTATCCTGAAGGCTATTGCAGGTTCGGTGGTGGTGCCTGATTTTGAAATTACCACGATGGAATAGTTCCTGTTGTCAAGGATCTCCAGGAGGTCCGACATATAATCTTCGCAGATAGTCTGGCCTGCGTAAAGGATATGGTGTTGTTTCCCCTTTATTAACGGCTGAAAAGTGTGGGAGAGAGCTTCGATGACTGCCCTTGCACCAAGGTATGAACCACCGATCCCTATGATTACCGTTGTGTCAGAGACCGACCTCAGGTGGCGGGCCACTTTCCCGATCCTGTCGAGCTGAGGTATAATATCATCGGGAAGGGACATCCATCCGAGAAAATCACCTCCGGCACCGGTCCCTTTATTGAGGGTGTCGAGATGCATAACCGAAAGCCGGGCAAGCGCCGCAACCTCCTCGAACGGGACAAATCCGGCTGTATTTTTCAGATCGATATTTAAATTTTCTTTCATAATTATGGGTTTATACTCGGTTCGCTTATAATGCAAAGTTAAAAAAAAAGCCGTCAGGTGTGACCCTGGCGGCATGTTATAAGCAGAAAGTATATATTGGATTGTAACTACCTTTTGCGTATTCCTCCTGCGCTTGAAGAATGGGCATCGATATATTTGGGATTGCCCCTGTAGTTGATGTCTCCTGCGCTTGAAGCCCTTGCAGTAAGTTTTTCCGTTACCGTTATATCGGCATCACCGGCACTTGATGCCGATATGTCAGCCTCTCTGACGGTAAGATTGAAAGCGTTCAGGTCGCCGGCGCTGCTGAGCCCCGCTTCCAGTTCATCCGCCTCACCGGAGAGTGTAATATCACCCGAACTGCTTATGCCGGCCTTTATCCTGTCGGCATAAACCTCAAGCTTGATACTGCCCGCACTGCTTGCAGAGAGTCTTAAGGTCGTTGTTCTTATGGGGGTCTCTCCGATTACATCACCTGCGCTGGAAGTCTCCACAGATGTGACATTTTTCATCGTAACATAAACCCGTTTTCTCTCAGCCGAACGGATATTGGCGTCCGTATAAACATGGAGGACACCATTCCGGTTCTCTGTAATAATATATTCGTGCAGGTTCTCGTCGGCTTCGACGGTAAGCTTCGGACTGTTTCCCTGGCTCAGGTAAACATCGATTCCCGTACTGACCCTTATACCTGTGAAATCCCTTGCTTGTCTCTCCCTCGTGACAACTTTTTTGTTCCCATAGACTGTTTTCCTGATCTGGCCGTTCAGGCATGCTGTCATGCTCAGGCAGATCAGTACAATGGTAAAATACTTCAGGTTTCTCATTTCATTGTTCTTTCGTTTATTCAGGTCTCATCAATTGATTAATGTTCCGGATAAAAGACCCGGATAAAAATAAAACGTTGCACAATTACAGATTTTTTTAGTCTTTTATCCGGTATTGGAGCCAGCTTTGTAAATCGAATAGAAATTTGTCCCCGAGTCTTAGAGTCTTGCGGTCTTCCCCGACTCTGACGAAAAGCTTGGGGAAGTTCCGCGAAACCTTTACTTGTTAAGATAATAGACAATCCTTTCGCCGTTCCTGAAGGCCACAACAAAAGCCTGGTTGAACCCTGCTCTCCTCATGGCTGTCTCGAGTGCCCTGGCTCCTGCGAGATTATTGAACTCCCCGGCACACGATCTGTATGCCCCGCTGTAGAAATACTCGTATGTTGTATAATTTCTGCCATCGACGGTGATCTGAAATTTTCCCGCAGGCCTAGTGCTTGCGGAAAACTGAATCATGTATGTCACACCGGGTGTAACCTGCCTGGCGTCGGTGAGAGTTATTGAAGGCTGTTCAGTTTTTGCAACAGGTGCCGGTTCCGGTTTCCTGACAGGTTCCGGGAGGGGTTTCTTCTCCGGGACAGATGGTTGTATAACCGGGACTTCAACAGGTTTCGTCTCTTCCGTTGCAGCCTTTTTTGCATCTTCGGCGACCGGCTTTTCCTGAACCGGTTGAGTTTCAGGCTGCTTTGCCGCACGCTCAACCTTCACTTCTGTTTTTTCCGCAATCAGTGGCGCTTGTTCAGGCAGAATTGCCGTCAGTCTTTCCTGCATCAGCTTATCCGGAGGTGCTATACTGCTGAAGGCCTGGGTAAGGTTCTTTATACCCCCTGTAAGTTTTTCCGGATTCAGTACCACCCTGTAGAGCTGCATGTTCTGTCTGCCGGATCTTTCCCTGGAGGTGTAAAAAGCAGATACGCCATCCTCCCGGTCAATGGTAAAGGCTATGTCGTCGTTATAACTATTGATGACAGAGGTAAGATTCACCGGATAAGCCCAGGCTTTTCCGTCGAAGCGGCACATCCAGATGTCGAATCCTCCCAGTCCCTTGCGTCCGTTGGATGAGAAATAAAGGTTATTATCCTTATCGAGGAAGGGGTGCATCTCATGTCCGAGGGTGTTGATAAAACTTCCCATGTTCACGGGTTCCATCCATGTATACCCTGCCATCCTGGTCATGTAGAGATCCATTTCACCGATCGAATCCTCCCTGTCGGATGCGAAGATCAGGATCGTGCCGTCTGAAGATAATGCCGGATGAGAGTAAGTATAATTACCGGTACAAAAACTGAGAGGCTTGTCATCAAACTCCCAGCGGTCGCGCCTGTTTGCCAGCGGCCGGTACCTGGCCATCCAGATCTTTTCTGTAGCATCATTCCGGGTACGCATGGTGTAAAGCATCATGGTAAAATCGCTGTTGAATGTCGTAGCATCGCAGGGGTAAGGAAAGGATGAAAAAGGCAGGAACAGCCTGCGGTCAGTTGCCGAAGAGTCATTCACCAGACCATAATAGGCCTGCACAGTCCCGAAGGAGACATGAGCCGGAACCATCCTGGTCTCTACCCTCGACTGCGACAGGAAAATTATGCCGTCGCCATAAAACTGAATGCCTGAGGCCGGGGGTATGATATTAAGCCGGAAAGAATCAACTCTGATGATCTGCTCATTAATGATGGTATCTGCCACAGGCAAAACATGCTGATTCAGGGACGGGAAGAGTTTGTTCCAGTGGATGTCTGCTGCTGATCCATTAAGTCCATTTATCAGGCAGAAAACCAAAACTATTATGAAAAGCTTCTTCATGTTTCGTTAAGAATTATTACCAGTGACTGCGGACGGAGTACCCGGCTTTTGTTTTAGATAGATTCAGCCCGAATGCAACCTCTGCTGTAAGAGGCTGTTTGTAGAAGGCAGTGTTTTTCGGGAGTTCGAAAAAGGTACCCACATAAAATCTCGGATACCTGAACTGGAAAAGGAAAGAGACTCTCTCAAAATCGTTAAACCAGGTCCCGAGGCAAAAATCACCCGCATAAAGCCTCAGGGCAGGCTTGACGGATCTCTTCAGGTCTGTCGAGAGCGAATCGTCAGTAACAAATATTACAGAAGGTTCAATTACCAGATTAAGAGCACGGCTAACAACTATCTTGACCCCGGTATTGAAAAAATATTGCCGGGTAACAGGTATCAGATAGGTACTGAGAGTATCGGGGTTTGAAGGACGACCCAGGAGGTTCAGGCCTGAGAGTCCGGCATAGAAGTATGGATTATAATAATACAAGCCGGCGTCGATATTTGGAAAATAATGATCTTCCGCAGGTATCCCGTGATCAGTACTGCCGGCAAAGTGATGGTAAAATCCACGCATGGCAATACCTGCCGACACGAAAGAGAGGGCTCTTTTATCCAGGGCTAAATGATATGAACCGGCAGCCATGAAACCTGCATTACGGGACGAATCATACACTTCATTGAAGATTGCGCCGCCGACACCTATTCCTGTGAACTCAAAGCCCCTGGCGGAGGCGGCGGTTCCGGGGACTTTCTTTATAAGCCTTGTGTTGCCGCTTATGATCTGGGCCTGGTTTTTTCCCCGGAAGCCGGCCATAATGTCGGTGGAAAAGAAATCCTTGCTTCCTGCAACCGAAGGGTTAAAGAGAAACGGAGTAAAGAGCTTGTATGAGATTGGGTTTACCGGTATCTCCTGACCGGTGGTGATATTGAACGAGAAAACATACAGAACAACCAGCAGAAATTTCCAGGGAGCCTTTAACATGTTTGTACCGGAAGAATGATCATTCATATCATTAATTAAACTCATCAGGAACTTTTTAGTTTCATTCATGAATAATTCATCAATTTATTTTGCCAAATGTAAAAAATTCAATCTGATTAAGGAATTAAAATCCTTTAGTTCAAACGAGGGGTATCCTGTTTTATTTGAAAAGGTGAATAATTAGATGTATTTTAGGCTTGATAATTTAGTATTATGAGTGAGCCTATTCTGAGAGCCCTGATGCAACTGTTTGCCCTGATCAGTGACATACGTTCGGTAAGTGAAATTTCGAAAAGGGAAAGGGATATCGTTAAGTCGTTTCTCGAACAGCTTCTTAGCAGCCAGCAGGTGGGGCGCTATATGAAAATGTTTGATGATTATCTTGAACTTTATTCAGCCACCGGAACAGAGGAGACAGGCATGGGAGGTGATATTGCTGCAGCCAAAGGAATAAGGATAAAGAAGATTTGTGCCGGTATAAACGAGGAGCTGAGGCAGAAGCAGAAGATCTATATTGTTATTCAACTTATCGATTTTATCTCCTACGGGGAGGAGATCACTGAAAATGAACTTGATTTTCTGATGACTGTTGCACTTGCATTAAACATCCCTGAGAACGAGTATAAAAATATTAAGAGCTTCATTATCGACCCGCTTAGTAAGATACCGGAGAAGGAAAAGCTTCTGATAATAAACAACAAGCAGGCCGGTTATTATAAAAGAGCCAGGCATATGTTCATGGCCAACATCCCGGGAGAGTTGATATTTCTTAATATTGTCAGTGCTAAAACATTCATCTTCAGATACCTTGGCCATGAAGATCTTTATCTGAACGGGCAGCGCATCTACCCCAGGCAAACATACTTGTTTGACAATGGCTCAACCATTAAAGGTCATGGGATCAAAACCATCTATTATACCGAGCTGTTCGGGATCTTTAACGAGTCGCGGCATAAAGCCAGGGTATCCCTTACCGCACAGGATGTGGTGTACAAATTCAGGGACAGTGACAATGGCATTCAGAACTTTAATTTCCATGGTGAGTCGGGTCAGCTTGTGGGTATAATGGGTGTAAGCGGTACAGGTAAATCAACCCTTCTTGATCTTCTGAACGGAAACCTTAAACCGCAGAGCGGAGAGATATTCATTAACGGATACAATCTTAATATTCCGGCGGAAAGGAGCAGGCTGGAGGGCATTATCGGTTTTGTACCTCAGGACGACCTACTGATTGAGGAACTTACCGTTTTTGAGAACCTCTACTACAATGCACGCATGTGCCTTAACAGATTTAAGAAAAACAGGATAAGGAAAATAGTCGAAAGATTGCTTGCGGATCTGGATCTCTATGATATTAAGGATCTTAAGGTGGGGAGTCCGCTTGACAAAGTTATCAGCGGAGGCCAGCGTAAAAGAATCAATATCGCACTTGAACTGGTCCGCGAACCGTTTATCCTTTTTGTTGACGAACCGACTTCCGGTCTCTCATCTGTCGATTCAGAGATAGTTGTAAACCTTCTCAAGGAACAGACCTACAAGGGCAAACTTGTTATTGTGAACATTCACCAGCCCTGCTCCGACCTGTATAAGCTGTTTGACAAGATCATTATACTTGACAAGGGAGGATACCAGATTTATTACGGAAATCCCAACGAGGCAATAATCTATTTCAAAAAACTCAGCAGGCACGCAAATGCCGAAGAGGACCAGTGCACAAAGTGCGGCAACATAAATACCGAACAGGTACTGCAGATCGTTGAGGCAAAAATAATGGACGAACGGGGGAAACTGACACAGACAAGAAAAGTTGCCCCGGAAGAATGGTATGCCAGATTCAGGGAGAAGATAAGCAGTAAAATGCCGGTTGATCTCCCGGAAAAGGAAGAACTTCCTGAAAATTACTACAGTATTCCGGGACTCTTCAGGCAGATGAAGATATTCTTTTTAAGAGATATTCTCTCAAAAATGGCCAACAGGCAATACATAATAATAAGTCTTCTGGGAGCGCCGCTCCTTGCATTGATACTGGGCTATTTTACCAGGTATATTAAAGAGGGTACTTATCTTTTCAGCCAGAACGAAAATTTGCCGGCATACCTTTTCATGTGCGTCATAACAGCGCTGTTCCTTGGACTGATGATCAGCGCCGAGGAGATCATCAGGGACAGGAAAATACTTAAAAGAGAATCATTCCTTAACCTGAGCTGGTTCAGTTACCTTAATTCCAAGATAGTAATTCTGTTTGCGATATCGGCAATACAATCGCTTTCGTTCATACTGGTCGGTAACCAGATACTGGGCATAAAGGGCATGACATTCACATACTGGTTGGTACTTTTCACAACCTCCTGTTCGGCAAATGTGCTGGGTTTGAATATCTCGTCTGCATTTAAGTCAGTTATTACAGTTTATATTCTGCTCCCCTTCATACTGATCCCCCAGCTCTTGCTGAGCGGGGTACTGGTGAAATTCGACAAATTGCACAGAGGCAGGTATTCCACAGATCAGTTCGTGCCGGTAATAGGTGATCTGATGACTGCCCGCTGGTCGTTTGAGGCGCTGGCTGTTGAGCAGTTCAAAAACAACAGGTATCAGAAGAATTTTTTTGAACACGACATGGAGGCAAGCCAGAATTACTATTATGCCAGTTTTATGATCGATGTTCTGAAGAAAGACCTTCGTGAGTGTCTTAAACCGGATGCTGATCTAAAAGAGGCTGAGGTTAAATGCAGGAGATTAAAGAATTATATTGAAATGCTATCCGAATCGGCGGGTTATGAAACGCCTGAGTTTATTGTGAGCAGACTGAATAAAGATGACCTTGATCCTGAGACTGCCAGGCAGGTTGAGTCGTACCTTGACCTTCTTGCAAGAGATTTCCGCGCTCTCAGCAGGAGTGCTTCTGAAAGGAAGGACCAGGTGAGTGCATCAATAGAGAGGGAGATCGGACGGGAAGGGATGATAGCACTCAGGGATAATTATTACAACGAACGACTGGCGGATATTCTTCTGAATAATGAGGTTATTGATAAAACACTCGAAACACCTGAGGTAATTATACAGAAGTACGAACCTGCTTTTATGAAGCCGACCTCCGGTTACGGAAGAGCTCATTATTATGCACCCTACAAGAAGATCGGGAATCTGAAAATTGATACTTACCTTTTTAACCTGACAGTTATCTGGATAGTAACCCTGATTTTATATGTTGCTCTCTATTACAATCTTTTAAGAAAACTTGTGACAGGTTTCAGCAGGATAGAGTTCAGGGAATCAGACACCTGATATACTGTCGTCTCAACCAAAAAAGGAATCAATTTTCAGGATATCGAGGTAAAGGACTCCCTGAATCAGGAAGCGTGCTATTCTCGAAATGGCAAAAAGCAGGTATAACCTGAAAGGGTATTTCAACAGGGCCACGGCCATAACAACCATGGAATATGGGGAGAAAGGGAAGAGTGCGGCAATGATAATAAAGGCGCCCCCCCATTTCCTGACAAGGATAATATATTTATCAAGGACACGTTCCGAGTAGGCTTTGATACGGGGAGTTTCGGCCAGCCAGTGACCGATGAAATATGAGATTACTCCCCCGGCGTATGAGAGGATCCCGAGCAGCGAAAGAAAGATGACCGGTGAGTTGAACTTGGCCGCCCAGATCACAAAAAAATCGGGAGGGATCATTCCCAGTAAGGATTCGGAAACTGTGAACAGGACAAACACAAATGCATCGCTGAAATTATCGGTCAGGAACTGGAAGATATTGTTGAAATCGATAAGCCTTTTCATGATCAGGATAAAGGGAACGACTATTATCAGATAGATGCCGATAATCTTTACCGAGGCTCTGAGCATATAATTATATACACCCTTTCTCTTGTTGCTGTTGTGATTTTTGCGCATCATCAGCATGGCATATCTGAGAAAGGAGCTTCTTTTTGTCATTTGATAATCTTTATTACTGCCGATCTGTTTGTCTGATAACGGATAAACAGGTGAATTGTTTATCCGGCCGCAGAAAATAGTTACTAACAACCTCAATTGCCGTCAGCTTTTGTCTTCTCAATTGCCGTCAGCTTCAGTGTTCTCAATTGCCGTCAGCTTTTGTCTTCTCAATTGCCGTCAGCTTTAGCTGACGGATTTCAGAAGAGTCAGCAATTTATTGCTTTCCTGAGAATCTCAATTGCCGTCAGCTTCAGTTTCTCAATTGCCGTCAGCTTCAGTGTTCTCAATTGCCGTCAGCTTTAGCTGACGGATCACTGGGGCTCCCCCCAAGACTTGGGACTTTAGTCCCTTTATGGGCTGAAGCCCAAAAACATACAGGCCTCAAGATCCGTTGGCTAAAGCCAACGGCAATTCAATCTATTTCTGAGAGCCTCAATTGCTCTTCTGAGTTTCTCAATTGCCCTCAGCTTCAGTGTTCTCAATTGCCGTCAGCTTCAGTTTCTCAATTGCCCTCAGCTTTTGTCTTCTCAATTGCCGTCAGCTTTAGCTGACGGATCACTGGGGCTCCCCCCAAGACCTGGGACTTCAGTCCCTTTTTTTGGGCTGAAGCCCAAGATAAAAAGAATGTCTCTTATCCGTTGGCTAAAGCCAACGGCAATTCAATCTATTTCTGAGAGCCTCAATTGCTTTTCAGAGAGCCTCAATCCATTGCTTTTCAGAGAGCCTCAGGAGCCGGATCATCTGGTTGTTTATCCTGGCTCTGGCGTTATCATGCATTACATTAATGCTTTCTTTATAGCCTGTCAAGCTTCTGTAATCACCGTTGTTAAATCGCCCAGTCTCAAAGATCACTGAAAGTTCTTTAAGTTTATCCAGCAAAAAAAGATTGCTTTCTGCAGTAATTTTTCTGACATCTTGAGAAATTGTTGACAATTCCGGCGAGGGCTCTGCAAATCGAGCGTGAACGGCGATATAATTCCTTGCCCATCTGAGGACATTTAAAAGACCGTTGGTGTCTCGCAGCCATAACATTGTACAATCCGTGGTAAACTCGCAATAGTGGTTAAGAGGCTCCTCGTAAAATTGATAGGTATAAAATCCGGGCACTCCTGTTAATCTTCCTTCATCTATCAGTTCTTTCTCGATGATGGTATCAAAAAAAGGAATCATCTTAAGAAATGTCAGGGGAGAGGACCCATCACTGCAAAGCCCTGTCAGGAAGTCAAGATTTTCATTGACTGTAGCAAACGTTGAAGAGGGCTGGAACAACATAAATCCGTAATCGAAATTAATCTTTAGTTTTTTGAGAGTATTGATCCCCTCCATGCAACGGGCCGCAGTTAAACCTTTATTCAGTCTCTTTAGACCGTAGTCAGTACCATCTTCAATACCCAGATAAACCAGAAATAATCCGTGCTCCTTCATCATGGCAAAACTTACTGGATCCACCTCGTCGGGCCGGCAATTTATCTTCCACATTAATCTGTTATGCAATCCCCTGTTTTTCAGCTCGTGACAGAACCTGTCAGTCCAGACTGCAGTTTTTCCTGTCTTCACTGGGAAATCATCGTCCTGAAACAGGAAAACAGTACAGTCTTTATTATTATGCAGCAGTTCCATCTCCTCTGCCACCTTTTCGGGTTTTCTTATGCGTTTATATGATCCCCCGGATTGCCTGTAATACTCTCTGGTATTGCAGAATGAACAGTTGTGGATGCAACCCCTTCCTGCCAGAATTGATGCGAATTTTTTATCAAACGCGTATTCTGTGAGTGGTGTCCGCATTGGCAATGGAAACCTGTCGAGATCTTTCTCCGGCAGCCTGAGCGGGGTGGCAATTACTTCATCGTTTACTTTATATGCAATTCCGTTCACTTTTCTCCAGTCGGTTCCCGAGTAAAGGGAGTTTATCAACTCGAGAAATGTATATTCCCCTTCAAATCTGACCACCGAATCGAGGAAAGGAATAAATCTGAAAAGTTCAGTGAATCTCAGGCTTGCATATTGGCCTCCTGCTGTAAGGTGACAACTGATTCCGGCCTCACGGATTGAAACGATCAGTTTCCTAAAGGCATGAAGATAAAATTGATATATAATTGAGAATCCAACAATTAATGGATTTAACCTTTGAATAATAGAGACAATTTCTTCATCTTCGTCATTAAAATTGATTATCCTGGTATCATATCCCGCAACAGACAATACAGATGCCAGGTAACCTGTTCCCAGATTATCAGATTCCTCGAACGCAACAATTACGACAGGGCGTTTATTCATTGATATTTTATAAAAACAGACAGGTTAAAATGCCGTGTAAATATTGCATCCTGTTAATATCATGTAGAAAAAATCAGGATAGTTTTCTTTTCCCGGGAGCTTTTTATTTCAAATGTTCTTTAATACTTTCCAGAATTCTACTGTACATCTCAGCTTCTGCGTCTGCACATTTTCTGAGGTACTCAATATGCTCCTGCACAGCCCTTTTAAAGACTGCCGGATCCAAAGCATAAAGGTAAGAGAGATTGAATTTTAGTAGTGACGGGTCCATTTTAAAGGCAGGTGGCAAAATCCTGCCAATTTCCAGATATTTGTCATCAGGTGTTGTCATTTTATTAAATTTTTGTTTGATAATTAGACTCAGCCTGTCTGTTTATGTGAGATTAACTTGAAGAATATTTAAGGAGTATCTTTTTGAATTCGGGATAGTCGAGCAGGGACTTCCATACGGGATCGAGCTTCAGGTAATTAACTGAAAGGAGGAATGGATTCTCAAGAAGGTATTCGATGTGCCCGGTGGCTTTTTCAAATTCCCCGACTATAACACAGATCTGAGCGAGGATGATCAGCATGTCATTCTTTGCCATCATATCTGAGGTAATAAGGTTTACAGCTATTTCTCCTGCCTCAATAGCGTATATTTTGTTTTTCAGTCCGGCATAGGAAAGTCCCAGATTAGCATAGGTTACTGCATTATCAGGATCATTTTCAAGCTGCTTCTTGTAAAAGCCAAGTGCCGATTTATAGTATCTTTCTGCAATGCCAGGCTCGCCGAGTAAGCTGGAAATTGAAGCATGGAGAAGGAACTTTTCACCCTGGTCGTTAAAATCTGACTGGCTCAGCTGTTCAGCTTTGCGAAGGGCTTCGTCGTACTTCCCGTCATAAATGTCAAAATATATATCGGCCATGCTGAAAGTGTTGCCAGTTTTAAGAATTGCTGTGTCCCGTGTTTCCCGGGCTTTCTCCGTTGAACCATCCCGGAGCAGAAGTGCACTGATCTTGTTTTCCCAGGGAGCTGACCATGCCGGCATTAGTTTAATAGCCTTTTCATGATACATCAATGCAGAATCGTAAACTCTGAGATAATCATAAGATAAGCCGATGTTAGTCAGTATGAGGGCATTCTGAGGTTTGTGCCTCATAACTTTTGTTAGCAGCGACTGTGAAGTCTGCCAGTCGCCGTTTCTCCTGAGCACCATTGCCATATAGAAAAGCGGTTCCCAGTTTTCGGGGCTTTGCTCAGAAGCTTTTGTGAAGTGTTTAAGAGCTTCCTGGTAATCCTGTATGCAGTAATAATGATAAAACCCGAGAGCTATCAGGGCTTCTGTGAGATCCGGGTCAATAATTAAGGCTTTATCGATATCAGCTTTGCATTTTTCGATACTGCTCTCATCCAGTGTGCGGGTATAGTAGCCCCATGCGTACGTAATAGCTCTTTTTGCATACGCCAGAGAGAACAGGGGATCATATTCAATAGCCCTGCCGTACATTTTAATTGCATTTTCAAAACTTATGGAATCGGCGTACCTGTTTCCAAGAATAAGGTAATAGTAAACATTTTCCGAAACCACATTTCCTGAAATGTAAGTCAGCCAGGCTTCAGTACTACTGGTCGGAGATCTTTCGATCTGTTCGATTTCCTCCGGAGAAAGGGCAATTTTCAATTCTTCAGCAATTCTGAGGTTTATTTCAGCCCTGATTGCCTGTAGCTCCTTCTTCTCACCCTCGAACTCATTTGCCCAGATATGGTAGTCAGTTCTGGCATTTATCAGCTGGACATTTATACTGACTTTTTCATTGATTATCTCAATCGAGCCTTCAACAACGAAGTTCACATTATGATCCTTTCCGATCTGCCGGATCGACGGTTTATCTGCTCCTTTGTATTTTGAAACGGCAGTGAAAGAGACAACTTCAAATTCATTGCTGATGGCCAGGTGCGTGATAATGGCATTAGGGATCGCATCCCCCAGGAATTCGAACTCATCATCAATGCAATAGTTGTCAAAGGGGATTACGGCAATTGTTTTTTCCATTCTTCTTATTTCAGTAGCACTGAGATTGTTCCTGGCAATACTGAAGACCACAAGCCCCAGAATTATAAGAAGACCTGCCAGGGTAGAGCTTTTCCATCTTTTCAGCTCTTTTTCGTCATGAGGCTTCTTCCTCTCGCCCCGCGACTTCGTTTTTTCAATGCCTGCAGGTGTAATGTTAAAGACCCATGAGAAAACCACGAATACGGGAAACCCCGTCAAGAGCAGGATCAATACGAACGTCATTGTCCAGTCGGGAAGCGACAGGGCTGGTGCAACGATATCGACAAGCTCGAGTATGCCAAAAGCGGTGGCAGCATAAAAAACGATCACCCTGTCAGTCTTGCGCCTCCTAAGCTCCTGCCAGAATCTGGAGAATCTATTGGAACTTCCGGCCATATTCCCGGGTGTATGTAATATTAACCTATAAAGTTATGCCAACACTTTGTTAAACACAAATATATTTTTAATGATGTCCGGTTCCGGCAAAGGGAGAGGATTGATTTCCGGTCAGGCAGAAGTTAAGGTTTTATCTTCCTTAAAATATACCTCGAGATCAGCGATCTCCCTTTTGTAGTCGATCTTAATTACTCTGATCTTAAGTATGTTGAGGCCGGTCTTGTTTGAAAGGTCCTTCAGGAGCTTGTTTCTGCTGCCTGGTTTAAGCAGGTCAATATCGTTATAGACAATGCAGTGGCTGTTGAATGAGTTTTTCCGAAGGAACTCTTCCAGGGTAAAGGCCGAAAGAACTATGATAACATTGATCAGCATGAACCCGTAAAAGGGGAAATCGATCATACTCAAAGAATTGATAACAGACAGGCCTATAGTGGCGAATATATAAGCCATGTCCTTCGTGCTGAAATTCCGGGTCCGGAACCTCAGTATGCCAAAAATGGCAAACAGACCCAGCCCGATCCCTACATTGATCTCTACTTTCCTCAGCATCGCGCAGATAAAGAATACGGTTATTCCGATGAGGAAGAAAGTGAAGAGGAATTTCTCCTTTTTTGAGTATTTGAAGTAGACAAACCTGATCAGGATAAAAAGAAAGAACAGGTTTACGCCGAACCGCATCATGATGCCCCATACAGAGAGGCTGTTGTAACCGGTAAAGTTTTCAATCATTTCCAGCAGATTTTAGGGTTAGTGAATATTTCGCCCCGTCGCACCGTCGCACCGTCGAACCGTTTGAGAGACTTGAGATAAAAATAAACTAAAAGCAGATAGCAAACAAATAAAAATTCAAATTCGCACCACGGAACTCAGATTATTCCTCCTGCTCTTTATCCTCTTTCGGCTTTTGAACCAGAGGCTTCATCTGAGGGAACAGAAGCACATCCTGTATCGAAGGCTGGTTGGTGAGAAGCATCGCGAGCCTGTCGATACCCATTCCCATGCCCGATGTGGGAGGCATTCCATACTCAAGGGCTTTCACAAAATCATGGTCGATGAACATCGCTTCATCATCCCCTTTCTCGGAGAGCCTGAGCTGATCCTGAAAACGGGCCATCTGGTCTATGGGGTCGTTCAGTTCCGAATACGCATTGGCAATCTCTTTGCCATTGATCATCAGCTCGAACCGTTCCGTCACACCTGGCTTGCTGCGATGCATCTTTGTCAAAGGAGAGGTTTCAACTGGATAATCGATTATGAAAGTAGGCTGGATATAATTGTGTTCACATTTCTCGCCGAATATTGTATCAATGATCTTCCCTTTGCCCATTTCAGGAGTGAGAGGAATTCCGAGTCTTTCACATTCCTGTCTCAGTTCTTTCTCATCCATGCCGCTTATGTCTGTTCCCGTATTCTCCTTTATCGCATCAAGCATGCTTATCCTTTTATAGGGGGGGTTAAGATCGATAGTTTTTTCACCGTAAATAATTTCAGTTTTTCCGTGAAGATCAAGCGCTGCCTTTTTAACTATCTCTTCAGTGAACGACATCATCCAGTTGTAATCCTTGTAGGCGATATAGATCTCCATTACGGTGAATTCGGGATTATGATTACGGTCCATGCCCTCGTTACGGAAGTCTTTGGCAAACTCGTACACCCCCTCATAACCCCCTACTATCAGTCGCTTAAGATATAGTTCATTGGCTATCCTCAGGTAAAGAGGTATATCGAGAGTGTTATGGTGCGTAATAAAGGGTCTGGCTGAGGCTCCTCCGGGTATGGGCTGAAGGATCGGAGTCTCCACCTCAAGGTATCCCCGTGAATTGAAAAGCTCCCTCATCGACTGGATAAGCTGTGTCCTTTTACGGAAAACATCACGTACATGGGGATTCACTATCAGATCCACATAACGCTGGCGGTAACGCATCTCCGGATCAGTAACCGCATCGTACATCACACCATCCTTCTCCTTCACAACAGGCAGGGGATGAAGCGATTTGCAGAGTATTGTGAATTCTTTCACATGAACGGTGATCTCACCTGTCTGTGTCCTGAAAACATGTCCCCTGACGCCAATAATATCCCCGATATCCAGAAGACGCTTGAAGACAGTGTTGTACATTGTCTTGTCCTCGCCCGGACAAACATCATCCCTGCGAAGATAGATCTGTATTCTTCCGGAAGAATCCATTAATACTGCAAACGAGGCGTTGCCCATTATTCGCCGGCTCATGATGCGTCCGGCAATAGTGACATCCTGATAATTATTCTCCCCTTCGGAGTAATTATTGATGATATCCTGTGCAAAAGCGTTGGTCTTGAATTCGGCGGCAGGGTAGGGGTCGATACCAAGTTTTCTCAGCTCATTGAGAGAATCCCTCCTTATCAGCTCCTGCTCACTCAGTCCGGAATTGCTCATAGTGTTTAAAATTTGTGCAAATATAGGAAAAAAGAGGTCTATCCTTTACTATTCATTTTTATTACTAACCTATTGTTTACCTTTGTGTTACTTAGTGTTTGCCTTTGTGACACTTAGTGGTAAAAAAACCTTAACCACGAAGGAACTCAAAGGATTACACTAAGGTTCACAAAGTTTATGAATTAATCAGGCTATGCTTCAGGTGCGTTATTAGTCCTCAAAGCAAGTATCTCAGCATCGAACCTTTGCCTGAGCATTGCCGTTACCGGCCCTGGTTTCCCGTTCCCGACAGGTGTTTTATTTATGGATATTACCGGAGCGATCTCAAAAGAGGTGTTGGTTACAAAAGCTTCGCTGATCTCATTTAACCTTTCCGCGGGGAAGGGTGTCTCATTCACCCTGATACCTGCTTCGCGCGCTATACGCAATACATTTTTTCGGGTTATCCCCGACAGGATCTTTTCAGATTCGGGGTGTGTGAATAGCGTACCTTCAACCACAAAGAATGCATTCGAATGTGCACATTCCGTTATAAAACCGTCCTTTACAAAAAGGCATTCATAACACTCTTTCTCCCTGGCCTCCTGAAAACTGAGAATATTGGGCAGAAGCGCCACTGATTTAATGTCGCACCTGTTCCACCGGGGGTCCTTAAGCAGGATCGTACCGATCCCGCCGGCGACAAGTTCGCGCTGAGGATTGAATCCTCTGGCGAAGGCATAAACAGTCGGCGGTACGGAGGGAAGCGGAAATGCATGAGACCTTCTTGCAGCGCCCCTGGTGACCTGAAGATAAACAAGTGCGGGAGCACCCTGCAATTCATTCAGCTTAATGAGCTCCTGTGCAATGGATGGGAACGAGTCTGATCCGGTCCAGTTGATGCGCACCTCCTGCAGACTTCTTTTGAGCCGGAGGGTATGCCCCTCCATATCGTAAAAGAAACCTTCATACCACCTCACGACCTCATAAATACCGTCGGAAAAAAGGAATCCCCGGTCGTCCGGACTTATTTTTATTTCGTCGGCCGGCAGGTAGTTTCCGTTCAGATATGCAATTTCCATAACACACTATTATCAGGACATATAACCTTTGATCTTTACGCTCCCTGCTCCCTGCCCCCCGCTCCCCGCTCCCTGCTCCCCGCTCCCTGCTCCCTGCCCCCCGCTCCCCGCTCCCTGCCCCTTGCCCTCCGCTTTTAAAGGGGTTCGATTATCTCAGTGTTGTATTCAATTGCTGATCTGGCCTCTTCGGGGGAGGAGGCGTTGCCGCAGGCTGCCTGGACGAAAAGGGAGGCGCCAAGGACAGTGGTCTCCTTCTGGTCTATTATCCTGACAGGAACTCCTGTGCGTTCTGCCCTTAATTTGTTCCAGAGTCTGTTTTTGGAACCTCCCCCGACACACAGGATGCTTTCGGTCTTAAAGCCACCGGCGGTCTCAAGTGCTCTCTTGCCTTCTGCAAGCCTTTCTGCAAGCGCTTCAAGCATGGCACGATAAATCTCCCCCCTGGTCGATTCCATGGTAAGACCGGTAATCTCTCCTCCGGGCTTCCCCTTTAGCTCTTCATAAAACTTCGGAGTAACTTTCACACCATTACAGCCCGGAGGGACAGCTTCGGCCTCGGAGATCATCACCTCATAGACGTCGTCCTTCACATCGTGATAGAAATTTCTGCGTGCCCACTCAAGCACACCGGAAGCTATCCACTGGTTGCCGATATTAAAAAGTCCCGGTCTGGAATCGAGCTCGGTTGTTATACCCATTTTAAGCTGTTCTTCATCCGACCTGAATTTTTCCGATCTTACCATAAGGATCTCCCAGGTGCCCGAGCTGAGCACCGGCTGGTTTTTTTTAGCTCCTGATCCGAAAACCGCAAACTGTGTATCATGTCCAGTTGCAACGACGGGGGTTCCCTGTGGGATCCCGGTCTCTTCCGAGGCTCCCCTGGTAATCGTCCCGGTAATGGTTCCGGGCTCAACTGCGATACCGAGTTTTTCAACCGGGAAACCGGTCCTCCGGCATATGTTGGCAGAGAACTGCCTGGCCGACTGGTCCGTCAGCATGGAGGTGCCTGCCATAGTGATATCATTCACCATTTCTCCTGTAAGCCTGTGTGCGAAAAGAGAGGGCATGAAGAGGAACCTTTGAGCTTTTTGTGTCAGTTCCGGTTTTTGTTCAGCGAACCAGATAAGCTTGTTTATGGTATTGAATGTAAAAGGCAACACACCGCTTTCCCTGTAGAGATCCGCAAGCGGGATATACTTTCCGATGTTCGCCATAATGGGGATAGTTCTCTCACATTGCCATGAGATAACCGGATAAAGCATTTCTCCCGAACTGTCAACCAGGGTGCCGTCCACTCCGAATGTTGTCACGGTTACGCCAGCGATATCATTCCGGTTGATCCTGTTTATAACCTTACGGGAGGCAAGACACATTTTCTCCCATATCTCGTTCACATCCCAGATCCGGAAAGAGGGGTAATAAGGGTCCGGCCGGGTATTGTTGGGGTATGATCCGGATGCAACTATACTGCCTTTTGAGCTGACCGCTATGACCCGTACGTTTGTGGCACCACAATCGAACACAAGGACGATATCTCCGCCGGGCATGATTCAGGGATTCAGGAATGACATTGAAGTACCGGCAAAAACCAGTGCAGCAAGATATATCACGATCACGATAATCGCCAGAATCCCGATATAGGTAAAATAAGTGCGGAGGTTTTTAAAAGCCTTGTGTATTTCCGCACTGTCAAGCTTTGACACACCCCTTGATGTGTGTCTGGAGAAACGGAAAAGGAAGAAGACCGGGAAGAAATAGATAGCAGCAATTACAAGGAACAAAAGTATCACAAGTGATTCCGGTATTCCCAGATTCACTTCCTCCGTTTTGAAGACGGAGAGGAACGTGCCGGCGGCAAGACCGGCAATGAGCATGAATCCAACCAGTATGAATCCTATGATAGCAAGGAACATTGTCCATTTTCGTGTGGCATTCAGATCTTTTAATGTATCCTGGTCGATCTCAATTATTCTTTTCTCAGCATTGTTTTCCATGTCTATTCTATTTTTATCTGTATAATGGTCCGTAAGTCAGGCATGCCCTGTAGTCGGCACCTTCGGGGTCCATTCCGAAAGCGTTCCATGCACTCGGACGGAAGATCTTTTCCTCGCTTACATTGTGCATGCAGACAGGGATACGCAGGATTGATGCGAGTGTGACAAGGTCGGCACCGATATGCCCGTAGCTTGATGCAGAATGGTTGGCACCCCAGTTGGCCATGACCGAATAGACATCCTTAAAGGCGCCCCTGCCTGTAAGTCTTGGTGCGAACCAGGTAGTCGGCCAGGTGGGATCTGTCCGGTCTGTAAGTATCTTATTCACTCTTGGAGGAAGTTCAACGGTCCAGCCCTCAGCCAGCTGCAAAACGGGTCCCAGCCCTTTAGCCAGGTTGATCCTTGAGATTGTTACAGGCATCACACCTATTGTATCGAACTGCGAGGAGAACCCTCCGCCCCTGAAGTAGCCCCTGCTGGCGGGAGGCCATTGGGTGGCTTTCAGGCATTCGGCAGCATCCCTGCCGGTAATTTCCCAGAAGGGTTTGATGACCGATTCGGTTTTTCTCGTTTGCCTTCCGGAAAAATCGAGCGCTGAGGCTCCTGAGTTTATAAGATGAATGATTCCTCCTTCGGCATGCCCTGCGAGCTTTTCGCCGGTTACCCGCTTAATGGCTTCGGGGCTCCAGTATGTACGGATATCAGAGAACATCTGTGCACTGTTCGTGAGCAGGTACCCCATAAGCATCGGCACCCCGTTCATTGCATCGTTCTCAGTCGCCACCAGGTACGGGGGTCTTATGCCGTTCCAGTCGAAGGAAGAACAGAGGATTGCCTCGAGAAAATCGCCGTTGGGCATATGGTCGGTCCATTGGCGCTGACCCTGGAACCCTGCAAGGATGGCATTATGGCCGAGAGCTTCCTCTCCGAACCCTGCTTTTTTCAATTGCGGATTACCTACCATCATGTCACGGGCTATAAGAGCCATTTTTACCACAATCTCCCACTCCTTATCTTTCCGGGCTCTTGATGCAGGCTTTTCATTAAGGTCTTTCCCCTCCCTGCAATATTGCCTTGTCCATCCAATCGCCTTTTTATATTCGTTTTTGTCGTAGATCTCTTCGTTCAGCCGCCGTGTAAATTCACTCATATCGGCATATTCGTTACGCATACCGAGATATTCCTGGAAAAAATCTTCCCTGACGATGGAACCGGCAATACCCATTGATACCGAGCCCATGGAGAGATATGATTTCCCTTTCATAAAAGATGCCGCCAGACCCGCCTTTACGAATCGGAGTATTTTTTCACTGACGTCATCCGGAATACCGGTATCTCCCGCATCCTGAACGTCGCGTCCGTAAATGCCGAAAGCCGGCAGGCCCTTCATGGTATGTCCGGCGAGGGCCGCTGCCAGATATACAGCACCGGGCCTCTCGGTCCCGTTAAATCCCCAGATCGCCTTCGGGACTAAAGAGTCCATATCGATGGTCTCACTTCCATAGCACCAGCAGGGTGTTACGGTTAGGCTCACACCGACGCCGTTCTTCCTGAATTTCTCTGCACACATCGCGGCCTCCGCAACGCCTCCGATGGTTGTATCAGCTATCACACACTCCACGGGTTTTCCATTGGGATATCTCAGATTGTTGCTGATGAGCGCCGCCGCCGATCGTGCCATGTTCATGGTCTGCTCTTCCAGTGATTCACGTACCCCGTTCATGCGCCCATCAATCGCCGGACGAATTCCCACCCCTGGAAAATCACCTATAACGGTCTGATAATTTTTATTGATCTTGAACTCATTTACAGCCATATGATATGTTTTTGATTTTGTCAGAATGATTTTTTCCGTAATCAAATATAATTCTTTTTGACATCGGTTCGATGTAAAATCATATATGTTATTAACATTGAATGCTGTTGTGTGAACGGCATAGTTAACTGATCATGGATGTGTCTGTAACCCGGGTGATATTAATTATATTTGCTGTATGAAACATGTCAGACGATTACCTTCCTGGCTTAAGATGCAGAGGGCAAGCGGAGAGAACTATGCCAGGGTTAAAAGGATCATTGAAGAGAACGGCCTTCATACGATCTGTACAAGCGGCAACTGCCCCAATATAGGCGAATGCTGGAATGCAGCCACCGCCACATTCATGATCCTGGGCGATATATGTACCAGAGCCTGCAGGTTCTGTGCAACAAAAACAGGGAAGCCTTTGCCTCCGGATAACGGAGAACCCGAAAGGGTTGCATTGTCAGTGAGAGCGATGCACCTCAGGCATGCCGTGATTACATCGGTCGACAGGGATGATCTGCCTGACGGGGGAGCAGGCATCTGGGCCGAAACAATACGGTCAATAAGAGAGATAAATCCGGAAGTGACCATAGAAGCGCTGATCCCAGACTTCGATGGTAAACCTGAGAATATTCAGAAAGTGATCGATGCCCGTCCCGAAATAATCTCACATAACGTTGAAACGGTACGGCGACTGACTCCCCTCATCAGAACAAAAGCAAAATACGAGAGAAGCCTCGACGTTATAAGATATCTTGCACAGAACGGCATAGCTTCAAAATCAGGGTTTATGCTTGGACTGGGAGAGACCGGAAATGAAGTTGAAGAAACAATAAACGATATCCGGGCAGCCGGGTGCAGGATCCTTACCATCGGTCAATATCTCAGGCCAGGAACCGGCTATATGGAGCCCGTTGATTATATCACACCCGGTAAGTTTGAGGAATACAGGATTCTGGCGCTTTCAGCTGGTTTTGAATTTGTTGAGAGCGCTCCTCTTGTGCGTTCCTCTTTTCATGCGGAAAAACATGTGGCAAACCGATAATTTGATTATCTTTAAACCTTTCTAAAGGTATAATTGGTTTGAGCTACTGCGTTGAATATAAGGATATTGGATTAACGGGTTACAAAGAAGCATGGGATTATCAGGAACAATTATTCGATCAACTGCTTGAAGGCAAAAAAAAGGGAGAGATCTCTGATGCAGACTGCAGGGACAGAATATCCGGCACGTTGATTTTTGTTGAGCACCCACATGTTTATACCCTTGGTAAAAGTGGTTCGGAAGCGAATCTTCTGCTTGATTATATTCAGCTCAGGGCAAATGATGCCTCTTTCTACAGGACCGACAGGGGAGGCGATATCACATACCACGGGCCGGGGCAGATTGTCGGATATCCGATCTTTGACCTGGAGGCGTTGGGGATTGGAATAAAGCAGTACGTGTCGGGTCTGGAGGAGGCTGTTATAAGGACAGCCGGTGAATTTGGGCTGAGAGGTGAACGGCTTGATGGCGGTACGGGTGTCTGGCTTGATCCGGATGTACCCGGGAAAGCCAGGAAAATATGTGCGATAGGAGTGAAGGCAAGCAGGTTCATTACCATGCATGGATTTGCGTTCAATGTGAACACCGATCTTTCATATTTTGAACATATCAATCCGTGCGGTTTTACTGACAAGGGCGTGACTTCGCTTGAAAAGGAACTTGGAGGGAAACAGGATCTTGAAAAGGCAAAGAACATTCTCAGAAACAACCTCCGGGATCTCTTTGATCTTGAATGGTTAAACAAATAACAGAATGAAAAAGAAGTGGATCTTGAAGGAGAAGCCTGATACCGCTGTTGTAAAACAGCTTGCAGCCTCTCTTGGCGTTTTAGAATCCTTAGCCCTGCTGATGGTACAGAGGAACATCACCACAGCTGACGAAGCTGACGCCTTTTTCAATCCCCTTCTCGATTATCTTCACGATCCGTTCCTGATGAAAGATATGAACATTGCCGTTGACAGGATCTCGACCGCGGTCAAGAGGAATGAAAAGATACTTGTTTACGGCGATTATGATGTTGACGGCACTACAGCCGTTGCCCTTGTCTATTCATTTCTCAGGAACCAGGGCTCAAATGTCATCTATTATATCCCCGATCGTTACAAGGAAGGTTATGGAGTCTCTTTTGCGGGCCTCGATTTTGCTTCACAGAATAACTGCAAGGTGATAATTACCCTCGACTGCGGCATCAAGGCGGTTGAAAAAGTCAAAAATGCCTCATCCAGGGGGATGGATGTGATTATCTGCGACCATCATTATCCCGGCGATGAGATCCCGGACGCTCTGGCAGTACTTGATCCGAAACAGCCCGCCTGCAGTTATCCGTACAAGGAACTTTCGGGTTGCGGAGTGGGATTCAAGCTTATTCATGCATATTCCCGGATCCATGGTATTCCCTTCAGTGAAATAACCAATTACCTCGATCTCGTTGCTGTAAGCATCGCATCTGATATAGTTCCCATAACCGGAGAGAACAGGGTACTTGCCTATTACGGGCTTAAGCATCTGAATGAGTCTCCGCGCATGGGTCTGAGGGAGATAATCAGGGAAGCCGAGGTTACCAGGACATTAACGATAGAGGATGTAGTCTTTAAGCTCGGCCCAAGGATAAACGCTGCCGGAAGGATGGAAGCGGGAAAAAGAGCAGTCGACCTGCTTATTTCTGATGATCTGAAAATTGCCACAGGCATAAGCAGGGAGATAAATAACTTCAATATCGAAAGGAGAACGGTCGACCGTACCATTACAACCGAGGCAATGAGGATGATCTCTGATGATCACCGGTCGACGAATTCCAGGACGACGGTCCTTTATAATCCCACCTGGAAAAAGGGAGTTATCGGGATAGTTGCATCCAGGCTTATAGAGACCTATTACAGGCCGACGGTCATTCTTACTGAATCGAACGGATTTGCCACAGGCTCGGCCCGTTCAGTACAGGGATATGACCTCTACCAGGCCATTGAGGCTTGCAGTGACCTGCTTGAAAGCTTTGGAGGACATATGTTTGCAGCCGGACTGACGCTGAAGAAGGAGAATATTAAACCCTTCATGGAAAGATTTGAACAGTATGTAAACAGCACAATATCCGAAGACCAGCTTGTGCCACGGATATTTATCGACGCGGAGCTTTCGTTCTCTGAGATCGATGAGGAGTTCTTCAGGCTTCTCAACCGGTTCCAGCCCTACGGCCCCGAAAACATGTCACCCATATTCGTCTCAAGGAATGTCTCCGACAGCGGTACCGGGAGAATGGTGGGTTCAAGCGGAGAACATCTTAAGCTTGATCTTTGCCAGGAATCCACCGGGACTAAAACCTTTCCCGCAATAGCTTTCGGCCAGGCAAACTATTTTGAATACATCAGGGGAGGTAATCCTTTTGACATTTGTTATTCGGTGGAAATGAATGAGTTCAGGGGCAACAGAAACCTTCAGCTCAACATACGCGACATCAAAACGCCATAAATATTTCCTGCAGAAGTTTGTTTGTAAGCAATAATTTCTATTTTTAAGCGGGACCAAATCATTTAAATTATATCAATAAAACTATGAAAAAGGAAACAACAAAAGGACTTAATCGTCGCGATTTTCTGGGATTATCTGCCATCGGACTTACGGGGCTGACGATCCTTCCAAGCTATGTGATTGACGGTATCAGGATGCCTCCGAGCGACAGGGTTTTGATGGGTACGATCGGACTGGGACGCCAGTCGCTTTCTGATTTCAGGGGATTTGCCGGAGCACCCGGGCTTCAGATCGTTGCATGCTGCGATGTTGACACAGTTAAACAGGAACGATACAAAAGGACCATCGAGGAGTGGCAAAAATCAAAAGGACTTGCTCCCCGTTGCGATACCTATGAGCAATATGAGAAATTGCTTGAGCGCAAGGATATCGATGTTGTTGAGGTCGTCTCACCCGATCACTGGCATGCCCTGATGACAATTCATGCCTGCCAGGCCGGCAAGGATGTGTATGTCCAGAAGCCGCTCTCCTATACTATCAGGGAAGCTCTGGTCATGACCAGGGTCGCCAATGATACAAAACGTGTGGTACAGGTCGGGAGTCAGCAGCGCTCAAGCAGGGAATTCCAGAAAGCCATTGAACTGGTTCAGGCCGGCGCTATCGGGCATATTGAGAAGATCTATGCTAAGGTCGGCGATCCGCCTAAACCTTACGATCTGCCGGCAACGCCCGTACCGGGCAACCTGAACTGGAATCTGTGGCTGGGCCCGCTCAATGACGATAAGATCACCTATCATCCCGACCTTGCACCTCCCATCTCGCTCAATCCTGTGCAGAATGAAGCGATCTGGGGAGCATGGCGCTGGTACCTTGAGATGGGTAACGGCTATACCGCCGACTGGGGCGCCCATATGTTCGATATTGCACAGGCAGCCATAGGGATGGACGGTTCGGCTCCATACGAGATTATCCCCCAGGGGTACAAGGGACAGCCGTACATGACCTTTAAATACCTGTCCGGTGTTGTTATGACGGAACAGCCATATCTTGAGGATAATCCGGGGGCACAGGGCATTAAGTTCATCGGGACAAAAGGCTGGATTGAGGTGGCGCGCGGCTATATAGGCTGTTCGGATCCTTCTCTTATCCCCGCAGAGATAGCCGGAAACCGCCCACAGCCAAGAGGCGAGCGTCCTCCTGCTCAGCAGCAGGCACAGAGACCCGCCGCGCAAGGCCGCCAGGCCACAGCCCAGGCTGCTGCCCAGGGCCGGCCTGCTCCCACACAGGCAGGACTCCAGTTCGAGATCAGCTCACCTCACATGCAGAACTTCGTCGATTGCGTAAGATCAAGAAAGAAACCGACAGCCTCGATTGAAGTAGGGTGCAGTACAGCGATAACCTGCTGTCTGGGCAATATTGCACATGAACTGAAGAGACCGGTAAAATGGGATCCGGCCACATTTACCTTCGTTGATGATGCCGAAGCCTGCAACCACAGGCTGATGCATTACGAATACAGGAGGCCGTATAAACTTTAGGAAAAGAACAGAATCAATATTACCCCGGGTGGATGAAATAAATATCCCCCGGGGTTTTTTTATTCCGGCAGGATTTCCCGAAATTTGTGTATTTTGGTTCTTTAACTTTTAAAATTCAAATAAACGTTAAATCATATTATGCTATGAATAAAAACAAGATTTTCATTTTCTTTTTCCTGTTACCGTTTCTTACCTGTAATTTCTCTTATTCACAGAACAGCGTGGAGGGTCTTTTCTATCTGGATCATACACCTGTCAGGGTGGAGTTCAAAGATGGCAGGATCACAGGTGTTTTCAGGATCGAAAAGCTTCAGGAAGGGCAGGAGAGGATATATATTGCTCCCGGTCTTATTGATAATCAGGTAAATGGCTATAAGGGAGTCTCGTTTGTTGATACCGGGGGGGAACTCAGCTTAGAGGGCATTAATCTTATCACTTCCTCGTTCTGGGAGGTTGGTGTTACTACCTATATGCCGACCCTTACCACCGACGATCATGCCATTTACATGAAAAACTTCGCCCTGCTGGCCAGGGCGAAAAATGATCCCGTGTCGCGTGGCTCAATTGCCGGGTTTCACCTCGAAGGTCCATATATCTCAGCAGATGATGGTTACAGGGGAGCACACCCTTTAAAACATGTCCGTAAGCCCGACTGGAATGAGTTCATGAAACTTTATGATGCCTCCGGAAGAAATATCCTTCAGGTTACGATTGCCCCGGAGACCGAAGGTGCCATGGATTTTATATCAAGGTGCAGTTCTCTTGGGATAATAGTGGGCCTCGGTCATCATAACGGCTCGTCTGCTCAGATAACTGAAGCACTGGACAGGGGAGCAGTTATTGCCACACACCTTGGTAACGGTCTGGCCAATACCATC
>JAHYJA010000201.1 GCA_019429325.1 Bacteroidales bacterium | reverse complement strand
ATGCCATTATCTATTCCGGATTCCGCGAGCCGGTAACCAGAGATATTTATCTCGAAGCACTTAGGGAAGGCAAAATTGTCAGCCTGCTGAATGCCGAAAGTTGTGCCCCGGGAGATGTTTTCTTTATTCCCGCCGGAAGAATCCACGCGACAGGTGCCGGGACACTTCTTGCCGAAATCCAGCAGACATCCGATATCACTTACCGAATATACGACTGGGACAGAACAAGCAGCAGCGGACCGGCAAGGGAGCTTCATAATGATCTGGCTCTCGGGGCAATTGACTTCTCCTACTACGGAAGATCAGTAATAAGAAAACCGGCTCTGCTTAATAAAACCGAAACCCTTGTCGGGTGTGAATACTTTAATACAAATATTCTTCAGTTTGACAGAGCTGTTGAGAAGGATTACAGCCGGCTTGATTCATTTGTTGTGTACCTTTGCACTGAAGGAAAGTTCAGTATCAGATGGAATGCCGGTGAGGAAAAAGCAGTTAAGGGAGAAACTCTCCTTATTCCGGCGAGCATAAAAGAGCTGGCGCTGATCCCTGAAGAGAGATCAACCCTGCTCGAGATATATATTGATACCGGTCAGAATTTATAATTATCAATTAATACAACGATCATGAAAGCAATCAATTATTTAATGCTGATTGTCCTGGTTATCTGCATAACAGCAGGTTGTACGGGCAAAGGACCCGGAAGCAGGAAGTCCGTTACTGAGGCTGATACGGTTACGGTACCTGATACAGGCTACACCGGGATCAGGCAATACTTCAGCAAGGAGCTGCTGGTCAAGGAGGTAACCTTTAAAAACGGAGTCAGGCACGGTGAAATGAAAACTTACTATATGGACGGGAAATTGTACCAGACTTTCTGGTACGAGAACGGACTTAGAGAAGATTCGGCAAGATGGTACTACACCGACGGAAGGGTATTCAGGTCGACACCATACAGGAATGACACAATCCATGGGATCCAGAAGCAATATTACAGGAATGGCCGTACCAAGGCAAAGATGGAGTATATTAAAGGACTCAGGACCCCATTCTTTGAAGAGTATGCCCAGAACGGCGCTCTCGTGAAGAATTATCCGGAAATTGTGTTCACCATACGCGATGACTATAATTCGAAAGGAGTTGTAAGAGTGAACCTCGAACTGTCGAACAAGGCCACAAGAGTTAAATTTTTTACCGGAGAATTCTACAACGGAGTATTTGATACCTCAAAATGCGTTCTGCTGCCAACCAACAACGGCAGAGCCTATATTGACCTTAAGAAAACCGGAACACCCCAGAAGGAGTACATTGGCATAATTGCCCAGATCCTAACAAGCTTCAGCAACAACTACCTGGCTTACAAGAGGATTGATCTTCCATACAACGACCTTAAGTAAGCGGGTTCATGATGATTATCCGCTCCGCTACCTTCATTAAAAGCAGCGCTTCCCATGAAGATTGCCCGGGCCCGGTGAAGCCGGAGTTTGGGTTTATCGGAAGATCCAATGTCGGAAAATCATCACTGATAAACATGCTTGCAGGCCGGGCAGGGCTGGCCAAGATATCGGGACAACCGGGAAAGACAAGGACCATAAACCATTTTTTAATAAACGACGACTGGTATATCGCCGATCTTCCAGGTTACGGATATGCGAAAGTACCGGTAAAAATGCGGCTTAACTGGTCCGCAGAGGTAGAAAAATATATCCTCAAAAGGATAAATCTTGTGAGTCTGTTCGTACTGATCGATTCAAGACTCAGTCCACAGAAGTCTGACCTTGATTTTATGGAGTTCCTGGGCATTAATCAGATCCCTTTCGCCCGCGTATTTACAAAAAGCGATAAATTGTCTGCCGCTGCCCTCGAAAAGGGTATAATGCTGTATGACAGCGAAATGCTGAAACAGTGGGAATCACTCCCCCCGACATTCATTTCATCGTCAGTGACACGGAGAGGAAGGGATGAAATTCTGGGATATATCGAAGAATCTATCAACAAGTTTTCACCCGGCGGGTTATATTGACCGGATTTTATAATTTTGTACCGATAAAAATCTGAAAATCCACCTGCAAAACCACAGGAAAATGTACGGGAAAGCACCAATGAAATTGTTTTCGTGCCGGTCGTCGATGAATCTGGCTCAGAGAATAGCCGACGAGCTGGGTATCGGATTGGGAAAGAGCTCGGTAACTGACTTCAGCGATGGAGAATTTCAACCATGTTTTGATGAATCAGTGAGAGGCGACATGGTATTCATTGTCCAGTCAACAAATCCCCCCGCTGAAAACCTTTTTGAGCTTCTCCTTATGATTGACGCTGCAAAAAGAGCATCAGCATATAAGGTAATCGCCGTTATCCCCTATTTCGGTTTTGCAAGGCAGGACCGGAAAGACAGGCCCAGAGTCTCCATAGGATCAAAGCTTGCGGCCGATCTTCTCGGGGCAGCAGGCGTTGACAGGGTAATAACCATGGACCTCCATGCCGATCAGATACAGGGTTTCTTCAACGTCCCGGTCGATCACCTCTTCGGTTCTGCAATCTTTGCACCCTATATCGAGAACCTGAATCTCAACAATATTACTATATCAGCGCCCGACATGGGAGGATCCAAAAGGGCAAATGCGTACTCAAGACATCTTCAGACTGAGATGGTCCTCTGTTACAAGCTCCGCAAAAAACCCAATGTAGTTGAGGAGATGTCGATAATCGGAGAAGTGGAGGGCAAAGATGTAGTCATCGTTGATGACATGGTAGACACAGCAGGCACGCTGGTTCTTGCAGCTCAGAAAATGGTGGAGGGCGGAGCCAGAAGCATAAGAGCCTTTGCCACACATCCTATCCTCTCCGGAAACGCCATCGACAGGATCAACGATTCACCCATCGAGGAACTTGTGGTAACCGATTCTGTTCCCCTGCGAAAAGAATCACCCAGGATAAAAGTCCTCTCAATTGCCGATATATTTGCCAGAACAATACAGGCTGTCAACCTGAATCTGTCAATCAGCACAAATTTTGTATTCTGATTCCTTTGTAATATATTTGCAGGCTAATTTTCTATTACAAACAACAGTGTAATGGGGAATGATGAGAAGCAACTCCTTACAGGGCAGATTTTCATCGGTCTCAGTAGCACAATAACTCAAAAAAAATGAAAACCATCAGGATTGAAGGATCTCCGAGAAAAGAACTGGGGAAAAGAGGCTCGGCGCTGCTCAGGAAAGAAGGGAATATACCCTGTGTAATATACGGCAGTAAGGAGAACACGCACTTTTATGCGCATGAAAACAGTTTTCTGAAGCTTGTCTATACTCACGAGACACATCTCGTCAATATAGGTATCGAAGGGAAAGAGATCAGAACTGTGATGAAAGATATTCAGTTCCACCCTGTAACAGACAAGATACTTCATGTGGACTTTGCTGAGGTTCATGACGATAAGCCTGTTATCATAAATATTCCCGTCAGTATCACCGGTGATTCCGTGGGTATCAAGGCCGGCGGGAAACTGAGAATGAAAAGAAGGAATCTGAAGGTAAAGGGTTATGCCGGCGACATCCCCGATTCCCTTACTGTGGATATAACCGGTGTTAAAATAAATCATTCGGTAAAAGTGGGTGACCTTGCTTTTGACAAACTTGAACTGCTTGATCCGAAAATTGCCACCATACTTACTGTCGCCTCATCACGCGTTGCGCTCAAGACTGAAGCAGAGATTGCGGAAGAGGCTGCTGCCGAAGCAGCTGAACACGCTGCAGCACCTCCTGAGGAGAAAGAATAATCTTTTGTCGTTCCAAATTATCAGGCGCAATGAAATATCTGATAGTTGGCCTGGGAAATATCGGTGACGAGTATCAGGATACACGTCATAATATTGGCTTTACAGTATTGGACAGGATGGCTTCAGCCTTCAGCGCCTCCTTCACAGACAGGCGTTATGGCCAGGTTTGTGAAATAGGTTACAGAGGCCGGAAATTCATTCTTCTGAAACCTTCCACTTACATGAATCTGAGCGGCAATGCAGTAAGATACTGGATGAAAAAGGAGAAAATAACGCCGGAAAACCTTCTTATAATAGTCGATGATATTGCCCTGCCGGCAGGAAGTTTCAGGATGAGGCCCCGCGGAAGCGACGGGGGCCATAACGGGCTGGCCCACATAAATACTACCCTGGCAACAACAGAATATGCGAGGATAAGGATTGGAATCGGCAGCGGATTCTCCAGGGGATCACAGGTGAACTACGTCCTGGGAACCTGGCAGCCTGAAGAAAAAAAATCCATTGAAGAACGGGTCTCGCTTATAATTGATATGATCCTGTCATTTGGCGTCAAAGGACTTGAGCTGACAATGACAACCTTTAACAGGGCCGGTAAAACCATTCCTCCTGCCATAAAAACTGATCCTTCATCTGATTCTGTTGCTAAAGGCGACAAAACCGGGAATGAAGGTTAAACGGAGACGTTTCGGATGGATAAAAGAGATAGTGTGCGGATAGACAAATTCCTGTGGTCGG
>JAHYJA010000017.1 GCA_019429325.1 Bacteroidales bacterium | reverse complement strand
CGGATGGCAATACATGGGGAGGTGAGTTTCTTATTGCCGATCTTCAGGACTTTGAAAGATTTTCTCACTTCGACTATATTCCCATGCCAGGCGGCGACAGGGCAGTTGAAAAGCCATGGAGAATGGCATTCTCAGTGCTCTTCAGATATTTTGGAGATACTGTTGATTATAAGTCACTTCCCCTTTTCCGGTCGATCGATGATGAAGAGATAGGGATAATCAGAGAGATGCTGATCCAAAACGTCAATTCGCCCCTCTCATCAGGTGCGGGCCGACTGTTCGATGCAGTAGCCGCTCTGACCGGGTTATGCCCGGAAGCTGCTTTTGACTCAGAAGCCCCGATGCGTCTTGAATCGGCTATCCGTGAAAAGACAAACCTGTATTACCCTTTCACTGCCGGTAAGATAATCAGCTTCGAAGATACATTCTCCGGAATACTTAAAGACCTTCATGAAACGAATACTTCAATGATCGCGGCTAAGTTCCACAATACTGTCTCTCAGATTATCCTGGATCTGTCAAAAAAGATGCGGAAGGAGACTTCATTGAAAAAGGTGGTCCTGTCAGGAGGGGTGTTTCAGAATAAATACCTTCTTGAACGATCTGCCTCCATCCTGAGAAAAGCCGGATTTAAAGTATATACCAATCACCTGGTCCCTGCAAATGACGGCGGTATTTCACTGGGCCAGTTATTAATTGCATCTAAAAAACTTGGCTTATGTGTCTGAGCATACCAGCGAGAATAGAATCGATAGAGGGCAACATGGCAGTTGTCTCTGCCGGCGGGGCATTGTTTAATGCCGGCCTGCATATGATCGAAGATCCTGCAGTCGGAGACTATATCCTCCTTCATGCAGGTTTTGCCATCCAGAAGATTAGTGAAGAGGAGGCTCTTGAAACTCTCAGCATCATCAGGGAAATTGATGAGGCTGCCGGCAAATGGTAATAGGATGAAATATATTGACGAATACCGCGACAAGGATCTGATCCTGAAAATGGCAGGACTTATTAAGAAATCGGCCAGCCGAAACTACACATTTATGGAGGTATGCGGAGGTCATACAGCAGCCATCCACAGGTTCGGTATCCCATCCCTGCTGCCTGAGAATATAAGACTTATTTCAGGACCGGGATGCCCGGTCTGCGTTACTGCCACTGACTATATTGATAAGGCCATAGTTCTGGCGGAGACCAAGGATGCAATTATTGCCACGTTCGGTGATCTGATGCGTGTTCCGGGATCAGAATCGTCTCTCGAAAAGAAGAAGGCAGAAGGCGCCGATATACGGGTTCTCTTTTCAGGGCTCGATGCCCTTGAGATCGCTGAAGTCAATCCCGACAGGCGAGTAATTTTTCTGGGGATTGGGTTTGAGACCACAGCTCCGGGAACAGCTGTTGCATTGATGCAGGCGAGGGGAAAGCGCCTCAGGAATTTTTTCCTGTTAAGCGCCCATAAGGTAATGCCGCCGGCAATGAGGGCAGTTATTAAGGACGGGATGAAAATAGATGGCTTTATTTGCCCGGGGCACGTTGCAACAATTACCGGATCTTCTGCATTTGATTTTATACCACGGGAGTATAAAAAGGCATGTGTCGTTACAGGGTTTGAACCCCTTGATATTATGCAGGCTATACTGATGCTCATCCATCAGGTCAACTCAGAACTGCCAACGCTTGAAATCCAGTACAAAAGGGCAGTGACGCCAGACGGCAACAGAATTGCGCAGGATAACCTGCTCAGGGTATTCGTTCATAACGACACTGAATGGAGAGGATTTGGCATAATTCCTTTAAGCGGACTAAAACCAGGACCGGGATTCGGGGAATTTGATGCTGAAAAAGTATTTAATCCCTCTGTCAGGGAATCCCGCAGTAATCCCGTGTGCATCTGCGGCGAGGTACTCCGCGGTGTTAAGACGCCCTCTGAATGTCCTCTTTTCGCAACAGCCTGTACACCCCTTTCTCCTGAAGGAGCATGTATGGTCTCAAATGAAGGGGCATGCAACACATTTTATAAATACAGGCCTGATGGATGAATTTATAACACTTAATCACGGAAGCGGGGGCAAACATTCTCAGAAGCTTATTAAGGACGTTTTTCTCGGCAGGTTCGGGATTGAAGAACCGGCAACCGATTCGGCCTTATTGGCCACAGGGGATTCCGGCAGAGCAAGTCTTGCTTTCACAACTGATTCTTATGTAGTTGACCCTCTTTTTTTCCCCGGCGGCAACATCGGAAAGCTTGCCATCTGCGGTACCATAAACGATCTGGCCGTTGCAGGGGCTGATCCGGAATATATTGCTGCGTCCTTCATTATCGAAGAAGGATTCCCGTTAGCGGATCTTGAAAGGATTGTTGATTCGATGGCGGACGAAGCCCTGAAAGCCGGTGTAAGGATTGTTACAGGCGACACTAAAGTAGTCGGGAAGGGGAAATGCGATAAGATTTTTATTACTACAACAGGAACAGGGTTTCTCCGCCCGCGAAGGGAACAGATCAGCAAGGGCGGAAATGTCCGTGAGGGAGACAGACTTATTGTCAATGGTCCTCTCGGAAATCATGCGGTTGCCGTGCTGGGCGCCCGTAATAACTTAAGCTTCGTGTCAGGGGTTACTTCTGACTGCGGTTCACTTAACGGCCTTATAAAAAATATTCTGGAAAGTTGTAATGAGATACATTTCATGAGAGATCTTACCAGGGGAGGTCTTGCTGCAGTATTGAATGAGCTTAAGGGAATGATAAGAAAGGGGATTATGATAAACGAGGAAGCTGTTCCGGTCGATGAGCCCGTAAAGGGTTTATGCGAGGTCCTTGGTTTTGATCCGTTTTCACTGGCCAATGAGGGAAAAATCCTCGTAGTTGCAGGAGAAGAGGAGTATCTGAAAGTTCTTGACATTATGCTTTCACATCCGGCCGGTGCAGGCTCATCTGTGATTGGAGAAATTACAAGGGAGAATCCTGACTTTGTTCTCCTGAATACTGTCGCCGGCGGAAGGCGTATAATTGAAATGCCTGCAGGTTTGCAGCTTCCGAGAATTTGCTGAATAATTATATATGCACGAGCTAAAAATAGCTGAAGACCTGAAGGATATTGTCCTTGAAGCCGCCTCAGAGGGAAATCTGAAAAAGGTTACCCTGGTAAATGTTACCTTCGGACAGATGGTACAGATAGTGCCTGACATCTTTCGGTTTGCTTTTACCGAATGTGTGAGGGATACAATTGCTGAAGGGGCTGAAGTGACGATTGAAATTGTGCCTGTGAAAATGACCTGTAATGAGTGCGGAACAGAATTCGAAGTAAAAGATAACCTGTTTGTATGCCATAAATGCGGCTCAGCAGATCTTAAGATTATTAACGGCAGGGAATTATTTGTAAATAGCATAGAAGGAGAATAGTATGGAAATTAAAATTTTGAAGAACATTCTGGACAGGAACCAGAACAAGGCGGATGAGGTAAGGGCACTGCTCAAAGACAAAAATGTAGTGATGGTTAATATAATCAGTTCACCTGGAGCAGGAAAGACAACTCTGCTTGAACGAACATGCGGAAAGCTGACAGAGAGGCTGAGGATCGGTGTGATTGAAGGGGATATTACCACCGACCGTGATGCCCAAAGGCTAAAAAAATATAATATTCCGATCGTCGTGATCAATACCGAGGGAGGCTGTCACCTCGACTCTCACAGTATTTCAAAGGCACTTGGCTCATTCGATCCGGATAACCTCGATATGCTGTTTGTTGAGAATGTCGGTAACCTGATCTGCCCTTCTCAGTTTGATCTGGGTGAGACTTTCAAACTGGCAGTCATAAGTACCACCGAAGGCGATGACAAGCCTGCCAAGTACCCTATGCTTTTCCGGGAAGCACGTGCTGTTATACTCAACAAAATCGACCTTCTTCCCTATACTGATTTTAACTTTGAAAGCTTCAGTCGGGACCTGCGCAGGATCAACCCTTCTGTTCCTCTTTTCAGACTCTCCTGTACAAAGGGAGACGGTCTTGATGAGTGGTATGAATGGATCAACGGGCAAAGTCTGAAGCAGAAACCCGTTTAAGGGATTTAACCCGCCCCCTCAGTGCGGAATTGTCTGGCTAAACCCGCCAGACTGTTCAATTTTTAGAAGATCCCATTACTGCTTGTTTGTAATCATTCTAAATAATAAACTATGACATAAGTATTTTTATTATAAGAAGTATTGTTATTATTTTAACACCGCTTTGAGAATGGATTATTTCACAAAATAAATATAATTAATTAATTAAAAATCAATATGATATGTATCAAGTTGGAACTTTGGTGAAGGAATTGACTGAAAAGCACGGCCGCCTGCGGGAGAGCCTGATGCCCATTTTACAGGGGATTGTTGAGAGGCACAGTTACCTTACTGATGACGCAATGGTTGAAGTGGCAAAGGAACTCGATATTTCTGCGGCAGAAGTTTATGGCACCGCTTCATTCTATACATTTCTCGACACAAAAGTAAGAGGAAAATATATAATAAGAGTCTGTAAGACAATAACATGCTCCATGAAGGGGAAGGGTGAGATTATAGAAACCATCGAGGATATGCTTAAAATAAAAGTGGGAGAAACTACTTCCGACAGGATGTTCAGCCTGCTTGAGACCAACTGTATAGGGTGGTGCCATAAAGCGCCCGCTATTCTGATCAATGATCTGCCATATACTGAACTCACTTCTGAAAAGGTGGTCGAGATTATTAAAGGTTATATGCACAAATAATAATACCAGGATAAAATGGAAAATAATACAGGACTAAATAAGGTTGACCTTATTTTTGAAAAAATAGATCCAAAAGAGGTTCTGACAAAAGCCTTTGAGATGACGAATGAACAGATTATCCAGGAGGTGCTTGAATCCGGACTGAAAGGACGCGGAGGGGCAGGTTTCCCTACCGGACTGAAATGGAAGTATACCGCATCGGAAAAAGATCCTGATAAATATATTGTATGTAATGCTGATGAAGGAGAACCGGGGACTTTCAAGGACCGTGAAATCCTTGACAGGGTCTCATATAAGGTTTACGGTGGAATGGCTATCGCAAGCAAGGCGATCGGTGCAAAAAACGGAATAGTATATCTGCGCGGTGAATACAGATTTCTGCTTCCTCAACTTATGCGGGAACTGGAATTGTTTCATAAAATGATTGACGAGATCGGCTATGATTTCAGAATCAGATACTGCATGGGAAGTGGCGCTTATATATGCGGTGAAGAGAGTGCACTTTTTGAATCTATACAGGGCGATCGGGGTGAACCCCGCAACAAACCCCCGTACCCGACTACCTCGGGTGTCTTCTATAAACCCACTTCAATAAACAATGTCGAGACACTGGTCACCGTGATGGAGATAATCAAGCATGGGGCCAAAACATATAACCAGCTCGGCACAAAGGATTCCAGGGGATCAAAAGTATTCTCTGTCTCAGGTGATACACCGACTCCGGGCATATTCGAACTTGAGCTTGGGATGACGGTACAACAGTTTGTGAATGAATTCGGTGATGGGGATACCAAAGCTGTACAGGTGGGCGGTGCTTCAGGCTTCTGTGTCCCAAGGAAGAAATTCAACGAGACAATCATAGGCTTCGAAGGTGTCCCTACAGGCGGATCCATGAAACTGTTCAACAGCTCGAGATCAATGTATAATGTTCTGCATAACTACCTGGACTTTTTTGCTGAGGAATCCTGTGGTCAGTGCACCCCCTGCAGGGTAGGGTGTCAGCAGTTGCTTAAAGGTGTGCAGAATGTCAAGAAAGGAGATGTTAAATCAACCTACCTTAATGAACTGGTTAAGCTTGCAGATACAATGAAAGTGGCCTCGAAGTGCGGACTTGGACAATCGGTGGGAAATGCTTTCCGGACAATTGTGGAAAACTTCAGGGAGGAGATCATCTATTAATCTTTAATCGAAAAACAAAAAACTATGATAAATCTGACAATAAATGACCAGAAAATTTCTGTTCCGGCAGGGTCCACTGTTCTCGATGCCGCAAAGAAATTGAACATCAATATTCCTACCTTATGCAATCATCCCGACCTGTGCATCGCCGGCAACTGCCGGGTGTGCCTGGTTGAGCAGAAAGGTGCCAGGACTCTCATCGCTGCATGTGCAATGCCTGTTGCCGAAGGAATGGATATCCACACAAATACGCTTAAGGTGAGAAATGCAAGGAAGCATGTAGTGGAACTCCTTCTCTCTGAGCACAGATCCGATTGCACCAAATGCTATAAAAACCAGAAATGCGAATTGCAGTCACTTGCCAACGAATTTGCGTTCGGCGATACGATATTTCTTGACCTGGTGGAGGATCACCCCTATGAGATCGACAGATCATCCCCCTCTTTTATCAAGGATGACAGTAAATGTATCAGGTGTCAGCGCTGTGTAAGAACCTGCTCTGAATTACAATATATTTCAGCCATCGCTGTCGCAAACAAGGGAGCCCATCAGAAAATCTCATCGTTCCACGACAGGCCGATGAGCCACGTGGTCTGCACCAACTGCGGACAGTGTGTGAACAGGTGTCCCACGGGTGCCCTGGTCGAAAAGACCTATATCGATCAGGTCTGGGATGCTATTTATGATCCTGATAAACACGTTGTTGTCCAGACGGCTCCGGCTGTAAGAGTAGCTCTTGGAGAAGATCTCGGTTATGACCCGGGTGAAAGGGTAACCGGGAAAATGGTTACCGCCCTCAGGCAACTTGGTTTTGACTCGGTCCTTGATACTGACTTCAGCGCCGACCTGACAATTATGGAAGAAGGGACGGAGCTTCTCACGCGACTTAAAAAAGCCCTTGTTGACGGAGACAAGAAAATATCATTTCCGATGTTTACCTCGTGCTCACCAGGCTGGATAAAATTCATTGAACATAAATATCCGGAATTCCTTCCCAATCTCTCGACCTGCAAATCTCCCCAGCAGATGTTCGGAGCACTAGCGAAAACATATTTTGCACAGAAAAGGAAGATCGACCCTTCAAAAATAGTCTCAGTCTCCGTAATGCCCTGCACCGCTAAAAAATATGAGGCTGACAGACCGGAAATGAGGGATAGCGGATATAAGGATATCGATTATGTGCTTACAACCCGCGAGCTCGCAGTTATGATCAAACAGGCAGGGATTAACTTCAAAAACCTTGAACCGTCTCATTATGATTCAATTATGGGTGATTCTACCGGTGCTGCAGTTATTTTTGGAGCTACAGGAGGTGTTATGGAGGCCGCTCTTCGGACAGCCTACGAAATTGTGACCGGACGTGAGGTTCCGTTCAACAACCTGAATATCACGCCGGTCCGCGGTATGGAGGGGGTAAAGGAAGCCACAATAAAAATTGAAGGTTGTACCGATGACTGGAAATTTCTGGAGGGTGCGGAGCTTAAAACCGCCATTGCTCACGGATTAACTAACGCAAATAAGATAATGCGGCTGGTGCGTCAGGGGAAATCACCATATCATTTTGTGGAAATAATGGCATGCCCCGGAGGTTGTATCGGGGGTGGTGGCCAGCCAATACCGACGAGCATGGAAATACGTAAAAACCGCATGAAAGCTATCTATTCAGAAGATGAACATATGATACTTCGCAAATCGCACGAGAATCCCGACGTTATTGCGATCTATAGTGATTTCCTCGGCAAGCCGAACAGCCATAAGGCTCACGAACTTCTCCATACACATTACGTGGAGCGCGAACAATATTAGAATTAATTATTATTTTGAAGGCCGGTATACTTTATGCCGGCCTTTTAATTTCACACCCATGGAAAACATCAGAGTATCAACGGCACAATTTGAAAACAGAAGCGGCGATAAAGCATATAACCTTTCCATTATTGACAGCCTTGCTCAAGAAGCAGCAAATGCCGGTTCACATATCGTAGCTTTTCACGAATGTTCCATTACAGGATACACTTTTGCCAGGAACCTTACAAAGAAACAGATGCTGAAACTGGCAGAGTTTATTCCCGGAGGTGAAAGCACAGCCAGACTTGTTGAGATAGCTGCAAAGCATAATATCGCAATTATTGCAGGTCTTTTTGAAAAAGACGGGGAGAACCGGATATACAAGGCTTCAGTCTGTGTGGATAAGAACGGACTGGTGGCGAGGCACAGAAAGTTACACCCTTTTATCAATGCTCATGTTACACCCGGCAATGAATATACCATTTTTGATCTGTTCGGCTGGAAATGCGGCATGCTGATCTGCTACGACAACAACATCATTGAAAATGTAAGGGCAACTGTTCTTCTGGGTGCCCGTATCATCTTTATGCCTCATGTTACAATGGGAACCCCTTCTCCTCGTCCGGGAGCAGGTTTCTTCGACATGGAACTCTGGAAAAACAGGGAGATGGATCCGGTGCCTGTGAGGGCAGAATTTGACGGACCCAAAGGTCGTGAGTGGATCATGAAATGGCTTCCATCGAGAGCCTTCGATAACGGTGTATATGTGGTCTTTTCTAACCCTATAGGCATGGATGGAGATCAGTTGAAGAACGGATGTTCAATGGTACTGGACCCTTTCGGTGATATCATTGGTGAGTGCAGAAGCCTTGGGAATGAGATTGCTTCTGCCGAAGTGACACCTGGAAAACTGATTCTTGCCGGTGGTTACAGGTATTCCCGCGCACGACGGCCGGACCTTTACAGGGATATTGTCGGCAGAAAGCATAAAGCAGTGCAAAAGGTAGCCTGGCTGGATGACTAGAACAGGTCACGTTTGTACCTTGCCCAAGAGCCACGCCATATTTTCTCCAAGCACTCTCATAGTCTTCATACCCTCCTCATCCTTGGTAACATCACCCTTACCCATGCCAAAACCGACATTCCAGTAGGAAGAGCCCGGAATGATCATCTCGTTGATAAGGAAAAAATGATTGATACTGTCGAACGCATGGATGGCACCGGTTCGTCTTACCGCCACCACAGCCGCACCGATCTTCCTCCTCAGCGGATTGCCGGCGCCGCGGAGTGCATATCCGGCAACGTCAATCAAAGCTTTTGCTTCGGTTGAGATATCGGAAAAATATGTGGGGGAGCCTATAATGATGGCATCCGCCTTTACCATCTTTCTTATGCACTGATTTATCAGCTTGTTTTCCTGGTGGCACTTCCCGTCAGAAGCCTTTCTGCACTTCATGCAGGCAATGCAGCCACTGACTTTTTTTCCTCCCACCTGGATGAGCTCAGTTTTTATTTCGTTCTTCTCCAATGTTTTAAATACTTCCCTGATAAGTAGCTCAGTGTTTCCTCCCTTTCTTGGACTGCAGTTGAAGGCTATTACTTTCATGATTGGGTTTTTTCTAAAATAAAAAACAAATATAAAGAATTTGGGCAGTCAGACCAGATAATCGCAATCAAAGGTTCCATTTTCCCGGATTTGCCTGCCGAATCCTATCCGCATACAAGTTTCTTCATTCAGATGAATTAATTATCTTTATCTACACAACACTATTCTTCCAATCTATAAATCCGCAATCCGAAATCCGCAATCCGAAATCCGCAATTCAGCCACTTCCCATGAGAAAAATAATTCATATCGACATGGATGCCTTCTTCGCTTCGGTTGAACAACTCGATAACCCGGACCTCAGAGGTAAGCCAGTGGCTGTCGGCGGGAGCGGGGAGAGGCATGTGGTGGCTGCAGCCAGCTATGAAGCAAGAAAATTCGGGGTGAGATCAGCCATGCCCTCAGTGACGGCAAAAAAACTGTGCCCCGGCCTTATCTTTGTCAGGCACCGGTTTGAAAGATACCATGAGATGTCGGAACAGGTCTTTGAAATATTCAGGGAATATACCGATACGATAGAGCCACTGTCAATTGATGAAGCATTTCTCGATGTCACGGAAAATAAAAAGGATATTGCTTCCGCAACGATCATCGCAAGGGAAATCAGAAAAGAGATAAAAAAAAGGACGGGGCTGACGGCCTCCGCGGGAATCTCTTTTAACAAGTTTCTTGCGAAGATAGCATCAGATGTGATGAAACCAGATGGTCTGTACGTAATACCACCGGAGGATGCGGAAAGATTTATCGAAAACCTGGCCATAGAAAAATTCTATGGCATCGGGAAAGTAACCGCAGGTAAGATGCATAAACTGGGAATACATAACGGATTTGATCTGAAGAAATGTGACCTGCCATTTCTCATAAGAAATTTCGGAAAGGCAGGGAAGTTTTATTACGACATCGCAATAGGGATAGATGACCGTCCGGTCGAGACTGAGTCGGAACGCAAATCTATAGGTACTGAGATTACCTATGATAAGGACCTTGTCACAAATTTTGAGTTCATTGCCGAACTTTACAAAGTGGAAAAGGAATTGATGAAACGCCTTGAACACGAAGGAACTACAGGTCGTACAATCACTATTAAGATCAAGTTTTCAGATTTCAGGCAGATCACCCGCAGCAGGACTTTCCCGAAATACATCAGTGATTTTGAAACCCTCCACCGGGGAGTAACAGAACTACGTAAGTCCCTTAACCTTGAGGGTGAGAGGGTCAGATTGCTGGGAGTCTCCGTCTCAAATCTTGAATCGGAGAATGACGAGGAGAAGCAATTGCGGCTGTTCGAAGAGTAACAGGGTGGAAGGAGGGGGAAAAGGGGAGAGGGGGAGAAGGGGAGATAAGGATATAATCAGAGCAGATCCAGCATCTGGGTAATGTCAAGATCCTGTAAAGGATTGTTGCTCCTGACAAAAGAGTCTGCAAGCCTCGATTTATTCTCCTGCAGTCTTATAATTTTTTCTTCAATGGTCCCGGTGGAAATATATTTATTCACAAAGACGTTTTTGTCCTGACCAATCCGGTGAGCCCTGTTTCTTGCCTGCAGTTCCGCTGCCGGATTCCACCATGGATCGAGGATAAAAACATAGTCGGCTGCAGTAAGGTTAAGACCCAGACCTCCGGCTTTAATGGAGATCAGAAATACCCTTCTGTCCGGATCATCCTGAAAGCTTTTTACTATTTTTTCCCTGTTTGTACTTGCTCCCGTGAGAACTGAGAATGAAATCCTCCTTTGAGATAGGGCGTTTACAAATATGTTCAAATGCTTAACAAAAGATGAGAAGACAAGTATTTTGTGCCCTTCAGAGATTACATTATCAATATCCTGAATTACTGTTTCAAACTTACCTGAATCAGCAATGTACTCTTCATCAACAAGCACAGGGTGGTTCGAGATCTGCCTGAGTCTCGTAAGGCCCTGAAGGATCTCTATAGAGGTTTTCTTCATCTGTGCAGAACCTTTGTTTCTTATTAGCAGATTCCGTACCGCTGACTTTTCTTCCCCGTAGATCCTTGCCTGTTCCTCAGTCATATCACAGAAGATCGTTTGTTCGGAAACCGGCGGGAGATCAGAAGCAACCATATCCTTTGTTCTTCTCAGAATGAATGGCTTAACTATTCTTTTCAGTTTAAGCTCCCTTTCTTCTTCTTTACTTCTGCTTATTGGCCCCGAGAATTCCCTTCGAAAATATTCAACAGTCCCGAGCAGGCCCGGATTGACAAAACTCATCTGCGTCCAGAGATCCGTAAGCGAGTTCTCGACCGGCGTACCGGTCAGTACCAGACGGTGATCGGAACTCAGACGCGAAACGGACCTGAAAAGTTGGGAGGACGGATTCTTTATCACCTGACTCTCGTCAAGTATGACATAATGAAACCTGAACGGGATGATCAGTTCAATATCCTGCCTTACGGTATGATAACTCGACAATATTATATCGAAAGAATGGAACAGATCCAATGCTTTCTTCCGGTTGACACCCGTATAACAGAAAACTTTCATTCCTGGAGCAAACCTCTTAATCTCATTTTGCCAGTTATAAATGAGTGAAGCAGGAACAATGATCAGAGATGTCAGCCTTTGCGGAGGGGGATCAAAAAGCGTAGGCGCAGTGATCACCTCCGGGTTTGACCGGGGCTTTAAGTTTTCAATATTATATTGAAGAAGAGCAATGGTCTGCACCGTCTTCCCAAGACCCATATCGTCGGCAAGGCATCCGCCCAGCCCCGAGGTCTGAAGCCAGTACATCCAGTTAAGCCCCTCCACCTGGTACGGCCTCATTTCGCAGGTAAGGCCTGCAGAAGGATTAATTGGCTGTAATTCTTCGGGATTTAACAGTTTTTTCAGTTTACTGTGATCTTCATCCTCCTTCTCTATCATCACACCCGGAAGAAGTGCAAAATGTTGCTTGTGAATAATCAGGGAGTCTCCTGCAATCTTACCAAACTCAAACAATGGCCTGTATTCCGGGAACCACGATTCCGGCAGAATGGCAATGGATCCGTCAGGCAATTCATATTCACGTATATTTTCAAGGATATTTCTTCTGAAGCGGATAAACGGAATCTCCCACTCTCCGATTTTAATAATTGCATGCAAATCAAACCAGTCATTTTCTATCCGGCTGCTGATCTCAATGCTGACAGATTTCAGGTTATAGTTTCTGCCAAGACCGGAAGTGAGAACGAATCCGGATCCGATAATTTCATAATAATTCCGGTTAACCGCTTCCAGCAAAGTATATTGATCACCAGCATCCGGGTTTGAGTTTTGAGAATAGCTGTAAAAATGAATGTCATCATCGGCAAAAAATCCCATTTCTTCAAGCTTTTCCCTGCACATTGCCTCCCAGTGATAATCCCTGAATTGTTTCCTGTAAACATATATTCCAGAGTCAATTTCAAAAGAGGTAAATGAATTATCTGTATCATTTGCATATATTTTAGTGGCTGTATACTGATATTGAAGGATCAGCACAGGCGTTCCTTTGAATCCGTTTTCCAGTTTTAGGAGAGCTTTTTTGTCCGGTGGCGAAATGATAATACGTATGGCACTCCCTTCAGCCTTAAATCTGTTTACCATACTCCGGGCAAATCCTGAGAAATATTTAAGCTCGCTTTGTTGTGGTATAAGAATAGATTCTTTTGAGAGAAATGGCTTCAGTTTAAGACCGTCAATGTCAGAAATGAAGAATATCCGGTCCTTTATCCTGACCATACACGGTGAAATGCACAAAATCTCGCCAGGTTTTTCTCTCAGTTCAACAATTTTGTCTTCTGCTTCAATATTCAATGAATAAAAAACCTGCTCATTAATCCGGTCAAATCTGAAAACAGGCAGAACCGCGTCCCCGCAGAAATGAAGCTGATCGGAATCATGTAATGTGTCTGTGCCCGATGTCCGCGAAAAGCAGGGAATCGCTTCGTCCCTTGCTGTTGTCAGAATTTTGTTTATTCTTCTTTCGATGTAGGGTCTTATATACTTATCTGTCTTTTCTTTTGTTACACAGGCAAGAAAATCTTTTACGGTGGCTTCCCTGGAAAAAACCTTAAAAAGAGTTCTGTCTGAATACTCGTTACACAACTTAACGCATTCCCTCTCTTCATCTGCCAGGTATCCTGAAGCTTCTTCCGACTGGAATGGCGACAGGCATTCAGATAAACTGAAGTAAGCTTTGTTTACCCTTTGAATAATGTAGGGTAATATGATTGATCCCCACAACCGGTGGTTTGTCAGGATTAGTGCAAATTGCCCCCTGTTTTTTTCAGAGTCAGAAACCAAAAATTGAATTTTAGAATGAATTTGTAATATTGGGCAAAGTTCTGTAAATTATCAAATATATTTTTCTGACTTCTGCACAATTACCTTCAGCTTTAGCTGACGGTTCTGAGGGCTAAAGCCCCAGGACAGCAGGATAGCCCTGTCCCGTTGGCTAAAGCCAACGGTAATTTATTGTATTACAGAAAGTTGTTTCGCAGTACTCTTTTTCAGGAGATCAATTACCGTCAGCTTCAGCTGACGGCTTTGAGGGCTAAAGCCCTGATAAAGCGGGGTAGTCCTGTCCCGTTGGCTAAAGCCAACGGTAATTTATTGTATTACAGAAAGTTGTTTCGCAGTACTCTTTTTCAGGAGATCAATTACCGTCAGCTTCAGCTGACGGCTTTGAGGGCTAAAGCCCCGGGACAGCAGGATAGCCCTGCACCGTTGGCTAAAGCCAACGGTAATTTATTGTATTACAGAAAGTTGTTTCGCAGCACTCTTTTTCAGGAGATCAATTGCCGTCAGCTTTAGCTGACGGATCTGAGTTAATTGCTGAATCTCCTTCCGGTATTAACAATAAAAACATCCAGCTCAGGAAGCTTATTCCTGATAGTAAACAACTTCTGCAGATTAATGACTCCGATGACATATTTGTTTGAGTGGTTCTTATAGCTTTCACTCACCTCTTCAAAATCAAACATTCCTAATGTCTTCTCATCGTGGTATCTGAGGTATATTTCAATCCTGTGATCACGGGAATAATTACTGACTGATCCCTGGGCGTGTTTCTTATATTCATACCTGTATCCGTACGAGCTGGCAGAAATATCCGACAGAACGGCGCTTCCGGTCGGATGACCTCCCGCACCCTTGCCTGAAAAGAACTGTTTCTCCGCGAAAGCTGCCTCGGTAATTATTCCGTTGTATTCATAATCGACGTTAAACAGATATTTTCCCGGTGAGATAAACCGCGGCAAAACAAAGCTGGTTATGGTATTGTCATTTGTTTTTCCGACAAAGGGTACCAGCTTGATCTTCATCCCTTTTTCCCTTGCATACTGAATATCAAATTTTGAGACACTCTTAATCCCGTAGTGAAAAACATCCTCCGGATCAAGAAAGATGCCATAGGCATGCGCTGTTATAATACAAAGTTTGAATTTTGCGTCCCAGCCTTCAACATCAAGTGTGGGGTCTGACTCTGCAAATCCTTTGAGTATTGCAGTCCTGAGCGCAGAATCATAGTCCAGTCCTTCGTTATGCATTAAAGTTAAAATATAATTTGTTGTACCGTTCAGGATCCCCCTTAGTGAGTGAAGAAGTTCATTGTCGTAGTACTCTTCAAGGTTCCTGATTATGGGGATACTGGCTCCGGCAGAAGCCTCATACAGGAGCGAGACGTTATGCTCTTTCTGCAAATCAACAAGTTCTTCAAAATGCTTGGCCATCATCATCTTATTTGCGGTCACGACATTTTTCCCGTTTCTCATGGCCTGCTTCACTATATCATAAGCCTCATCTGCATTATTTATAAGTTCGACGACCAGATCTATTGAAGGATCGTTCAGTATTTTATCCTTGTCAAAGGCGAAATTTGACATTGGGATCCTTCTGTTTTTTGTCCTGTCCTTAATACAGATGCGTACAATTTTTGCCTTAATGCCCCTGCTGTTTTCAAGAACATCGTGCAATCCCTGGCCTACACAGCCATATCCGAACAGACCTATCCTCAATTCTTCGCGTGCCATATTGTCATTCATGATTATTATTCTTCCAGAATTCACGAACGGTATCAGTGACTTTCCCTGTTTCGATCAGAAATCCGTCATGTCCGTAGGATGAATCTATCTCTTCATACACTGCATCAATAGCATTCTCAGCGATAATTTTCTGCTCTTCAGTAGGAAACAGGAGGTCCGATTTTATTCCTACACACAGTACTTTTGCCCTGATGCTTTTCAGGGCTCCGGTCACGCCGTTCCTGCCTCTTCCTATGTTATGGGTGTCTGATAAACTGGTAAGGCACCAATAGGAGTAGGGATTAAATCTTTTCACAAGTTTCTCTCCCTGGTAAGCCTGGTAGGAGGCTGCCCTGAAAGAAGTCAGTTTTTCATCATCATCCTCCTTTTGCGTTTGATTATATGCAGCAATGGTCCTGTAACTGATCAGGGCAATTGATCTTGCAGCTTTCAGTCCCTTTTTCCCTCCCTCAGGATCATTTGCCAGAAAGGTCTGATCAGCCTCCATTGCCAGCCGCATTGATTCACTGAACGCCAGCGCCCAGGGTGTCTGCTTCGAACCGGAGGCTAAAAGAACAAGCCTCCGGATTAACTCCGGGTACATAATGCTGTATTCAAGAGCCTGGTAACCGCCAATCGATGCCCCGATAATGGTGTGAATCTTCACTATTCCAAGATGTTTCCTGAGTATTTCGTGGACATTTACCAGATCTCTGACGGTTATCAACGGGAAATCCCTGAGCCAGGGTTTACCTGTTTGAGGATTTACCGATCCGGGTCCGGTTGTGCCATAACACGATCCAAGTACATTGGCACAAACGATAAAATACTTCCCTGTGTCGAAAAGAAGTCCATCGCCAACCATACCCGGCCACCATGCTTCCACATCGGAGCTGGCTGTAAGGGCATGACATACCCAGATAACATTGCCGGCTTCGGTGTTGAGGGTCCCGTAAGTGTGATATGCAATCTCAAGAGAAGGAAGCGTTCCTCCTGCTTCAGTTATGAAGGGTTTATTATATACAAGTGTTTTCATTATAAAGTCTTCTTAAAAGCCTGATCAAAATCATTAATTATATCATCAATATGTTCAATTCCCACCGATACCCTGAACAGACCGGGCTCAATCCCCGCGGCCGATTGGTCTTCTGCCGTAAGCTGGGAATGAGTTGTGGTCGCAGGCTGTATTATAAGAGTTTTTGCATCACCGACATTTGCGAGGTGACTTACCAGCTCAAAATGTTCCACAAGTCTTGCAGCTTTCTGCTTATCCGCTTTTAAAACAAAACTCAGCACTGCACCGGCTCCTTTCGGAAGATATTTTTTTGCCAAAGTATTATACCGGTTCCCGCGCAGTCCCGGGTAATTGACCTTTTCCACTCCCGGGTGCTCCCGAAGCCATTCTGCCAGGGCAAGGGTGTTCTGAACATGCCTGTCCATCCTTAATGAAAGTGTCTCGAGTCCCTGAAGGAACTGAAATGAGTTAAAAGGACTCAGGGCAGGACCCAGATCCCTAAGGCCTTCAACGCGAGCCTTGACAATGAAAGCAATGTTGCCAGCACCTGATGCTGAAGAGAATATGTCACCAAATACAAGTCCGTGATACCCTTCCGAAGGCTGTGTAAATGACGGGAATCTGCCATTTGACCAGTTGAAATTACCGCCATCAACAATTATACCTCCTATACTTGTGCCATGACCTCCTATCCATTTTGTGGCGGATTCCACGACGATGTTTGCGCCATGTTCAATCGGACGAAAGAGATAGCCGCAGGCGCCAAAAGTATTATCAACAACAAGAGGTAGCCCATGCTTTTGTGCAAGTAATGCAAAAGCCTCGAAATCAGGGATATCAAAACCGGGATTGCCGATAGTCTCTACATAGATGGCTTTTGTGTTATTATCTATAAGACTTTCGAAGGAGCCAGGATTAAGATCCTTTGCAAACCGGCATTCAATGCCAAAGTTTGGGAATGTGACTTTAAACTGGTTATATGATCCACCGTAAAGAAATGGTGAACTGACAAAATTCTCACCTTGCCTGAGAATAGTTGTGAGGGCAATAAACTGTGCAGCATGCCCCGAGGAAACGGCGAGACCCGCTGCCCCTCCCTCAAGGGCGGCGACTCTTTTTTCCAGGACTTCGGTTGTGGGATTATTCATTCTGGTATAGATGTTTCCGGGTTCCGCCAGACTGAAAAGATTCGCAGCATGCTGAGTGTTCCTGAAGACGTATGATGTAGTCTGATAGAGCGGAACGGCTCTTGATAATGTCTCCTGATCGGGCTGATGGCCTGCATGCATTTGCAGGGTCTCAAATTTGAGTTTTATGTTCTTCATGATTCAGATGATTGAAGATTAATGATGTGCCGTTATTATAAAATCCTTTCATCGTCGGGCTACGGCGAGATCACAAACGACTTTTAAGGAAAAGGATTTTACCGGCACATGCACATAGGCTTGCGCTGCAGACTGAGGGTTCTAATGGAAAAGTAACGAGCCATTACTTCATTTAAATAAAAGAATAGTCTGTTCGAACTGCAAATATAATCAATACTATAGAAATGATAGCATAAAAAATAATCTTTTTTCAAATATATTCAGATAAACTTATGTAATCATTTGACAGGTAGCCAGATAACCAATTTATATTATTTCATGATTTTGGATTCAGGCGGATGCTCCCCTTTCTTTTTCTGTAAGAACTTCATTCATCGACCCTGTTCTGTAGCCCGCCAGATCGATGGTAACATAATTGAATCCTGAACCTTTGCAGATATCTGAAAGCTCTTTTCTTTTCTCCCATGCCATATCCATTTCTGAATTGATGAACTCGAGCCTTGCCAGGTTTTCATGGCTCCGGATCCGGAACTGCGTGAATCCCAGCTTTCTTACTTCAAATTCAGCTTCACCAACCCTGTCGAGCTTCTCTTTTGTGATCTTTTCTCCGTAAGGGAACCTCGAAGCCAGACAGGCGTAAGATTGTTTTGCGGCTGTCGGCAGATTGTATCTCGCAGAGAAATACCTGATATCACTCTTAGTAAAACCTGTTTCTGCAAGAGGGGAGATCACTCCCAGTTCTTTCTTCGCTTTCATCCCCGGGCGGAAGTCATTGAGATCATCAGCGTTACTTCCATCAAAAACAGTTTCATAGCCTTCTTGATCAGCAATATATTTGATTTTTGTAAACAACTCGTTCTTACAGTAATAGCACCGGTCGGGAGGATTGTCGGAATAACCTGGTATTTCAAGTTCTTCCGATACGATGACCCTGTGTTTTAAGTCAAGCAGCCTTGCAAGCGATTCCGCTTCTTCAAGCTCATAGAAAGGATAGGTGCTTGAACTGGCTGTAATTAACAGGAGGTTGCCTCCATAAACATCTTTTGCCACCCTGGCCAGAAAAGTACTGTCGACCCCTCCTGAGAATGCAATTACAGCACTGCTGTATTTCTGCATAAAGGCTTTAAGCGCTTCTAATTTGTTTTCCATCAATCCTGAATGAATAATTAAAATGTTTATTTACAACCAACTAGCAACCAGCAACCAGTAACCGGCAACTTAGGTTAATTAATTATTATTAATATTTCCTTCCGTACAACAGCACTCTTTGCCCCTTGCCTTTTCAAATGCCTCTTTACCCTCACTGAATGAGAACCATGCCAGTCCCAGTGCCCCGGCCGAATCAACCCATCCAATCCCGGTCAGCTCATAGATACCACTTGAAACAAGCAGCACCACCGACATATAAATGCAAACAAGGGTGCATTTTCCGTCAGCAACAACAGGTTCTGAATTGAGAAGCTTTCCGTAGTAAATCTTGGAACGGTATAAGAACCACATTACTGCTATTGATACTCCGGAAATAATTACCCCCCAGAAGGTAGTTTCGGGTTTATGCCCCTGGTAAATATTGATGGCAGCGCCTGCAACCAGTCCCAGGGTGAGAAGGTAAAAACTGGTGCCGGTAATACGAAGTGCCCGGACCTCGAAGGGCGTCCGCGATGACCCCGGATTTCTCCGGATCCTTATAACCATCTGCAGGATACCAATACCCGAAATAACCTCGATGAAACTGTCAGCGCCAAACCCGAAAAGAGCGAGGGTTTCATCCTGTATACCCAGAATGACAGAGATTAAACCTTCTGCAATATTATATACAATCGTAAATATTGCTAACCATAGTACTCTCTTATAATAAGTTCCTTCCAATTTAAATAAGTGTTTCAATCACGTTTTTTAATTTTTCGTGAAGATCTATTTCAGACAACACACCAAAGCCCTCTTGTTTTAAAGCTTCAACTGTTTCTGACACGGCCGTTTCAAAATCTGTGTTCAATGTTTTTTCAAAGTAATACTTCATAACTCCAGGGTTTCATTGGTTATTTCTCATTTTTCGTTTTAGAAATTGTGCATTAACAGCAACGGCTATTGTGCTCAGGCTCATAAGAACTGCACCTGCTGCCGGGCCTAATACAATTCTTGATGAATATAAAACCCCGGCAGCCAAAGGTATGGCTACAGCATTATATCCGGTTGCCCAAACTAAATTTTGAATCATTTTACGATAAGTTGCTTTGCCGAACATAATAAGGTTGGCAATGTCCTTGGGGTTGCTGTTGACCAGAATAATATCTGCCGTTTCAGCTGCCACGTCAGTTCCTGATCCTACGGCGATACCCACATCTGCCTGAGCGAGGGCTGGTGCGTCGTTTACCCCGTCACCAGTCATGGCAACAAACTCCCCACTGTTTTGCAGGTTCTTCACAATTTCCACTTTCTGGTGGGGAAGTACTTCTGCGAAATAGCCGTCCAGGCCCAGATGATCACTGACTGCCTTCGCTACTTTCTTGTTATCGCCGGTGGCCATCAATACTTTGATTCCAGCCTTTTTAAATACTTTTACGGCCTCAACACTTTCCGGCCTTACTTCATCAGCCAGAGCAATATATCCGGCAACTTTTTCATTAATAATAATAAATACTACTGTTTCTGCCTCACTTCTGTATGCATCCTCAGGGACAGGAATTTCTTTGTCTTTTAAATATCCGGGACTTACCACTTTAATTTCCTTGCCTTCTACCGTCGCCTCTACTCCTTTTCCGGTTATTGCATTAAATTTTTCCGGGTTTGGGATGGAGATTTTTTCCTCTTTTGCCTTGCGGACAATTCCTGCAGCAATCGGATGCTCTGAGCTTTGCTCAAGAGCACCGGACAAACGCAATAATTCATTTTCGGAAAGTTTTTTGTCAAGCGACACTATCCTCGTAACACCAAAATCTCCCTTGGTGAGGGTTCCTGTCTTATCAAACAAAAGTGCGGTTATTTTACGGGATTCTTCAAAAGCTGTACGGTTCCTTATCAATAGTCCGTTTTGTGCCGATACAGCTGTTGAGATGGCAACTACAAGAGGAATAGCAAGTCCCAGAGCATGCGGGCAGGCAATCACCAATACAGTAACCATGCGCTCCAATGCGTATACGAATGGAAATTCCAGAATAAGCCAGGTTGCCAGAGTGCCAAAGCCAATCGTCAACGCAATATAAGTAAGCCATTTTGCAGCACGATCTGAAAGGTTTTGCATGTTGGACTTAGACTTTTGTGCCTCTTCTACCAGCTTAATCACTTTCGCGAGGTAACTATCCTTTCCGGTATGCTCGACTCTTACTTTCAGGGATCCATTCCCATTGACAGAACCGCCAATTACTTTATTCTCTATCTCTTTTTTTACCGGTCTGGATTCTCCGGTAAGCATGGCTTCATTCAGATAACTGCTTCCTTCTATTATGATCCCGTCAGCCGGGACTTTTTCTCCCGGTTTGATCATAATAACATCTTTTATTAACAGAACTTCCAGTTTTACATCTTCCACCTGACCGTCAGGTTTTACACGGTGTGCTTCCGAAGGCATCATGCTAACCAGCAATTGCAGTGCCCTGGATGCCCCCAACACCGATTTCATTTCCAGCCAGTGGCCCAACAACATGATAACAATCAGTGTAGCCAATTCCCAGAAAAAGTCCATCCCCGGCAGACCAAAAACGGTAGCGGCACTATAAAAATAAGCCACACTGATAGCCATTGATATTAGTGTCATCATACCCGGTGAACCTTTTTTGACTTCTCCCCAAAATCCTTGTAAAAAAGGCCACCCTCCCCAGAAATAGATTAAGGAGGAAAGAACCAAAAGAATATATTTATTACCCGGTAATAATAATTGATAATTAAAAAAATCCTGGATCATGGGCGAAAAAACGAGTATTGGAATTGTTATAATTAGACACACCCAAAACCGGTTTTTAAATACTTTGATCATCATTTTATGATGGTCGTGGCCGGCTACGCCCATTGGAAGATTGTCATGATCAGAATGATCCATCTTTGTATGATCCATCTTTGAATGGTCCATCTTTGTATGATCCATCTTTTTGTGATTCATCTTTGAATGATCCATCTTTTTGTGATCCATTTCTGATTTATTATTTGTCTGAGTTTTTTTGTCAGAATGTTAATGTTTCTTTCGTTTCGCCACATTTGAGCATAGCATCTCCGAAATACGGGTTCCTGATGGTCTCTGTTTCGCTAAGCCAGTAAGCACCTTTATTATCGAAAGCCATCGGGCAGAATTGGTAAAAAACTGTCTTATCAGCAAGGCCGAAGGTTTTAATTGCAGTGTATAAGTTGTTGCTTAAATCTGAAAATGCGGTGCGTTGAACTTCAATGTCAGAGGATCCGGCAATAGAGTTGATTGATTGCCTGAGGGTTTTTAGTTGCTGCATCCATTTATTGTGAGCATCTCCCTCCAATAACCCCATATCCACTGCTTCTATTGCGTTTCTTGCCTTGATTGCCTCTTCACCAGCAATTTTTGCATCAGAAGCTATAAAGGCGTCTTTTATTTTCAGATAAGCATCGTAGACTCCTGTCATCTGGGATTTAAACTCTGAACTGATATTAACAGGCTTTTGTGTCATCACTATTACTCCGGAACCTGTCTGGTCCATGTCAGCTGCAGTGCCCGACATTGTTGCTCCACCATGGTCATGCCCTGTTATGGCAGGTCCGCCTTCCGGGCTCATCATGCTTGGTTTCCCTGCAAGCTGAGCTGCAGCATCAATACTAAATGTTCCGCTGACAGCTATTTCTTCGCCTGCCTGCAAACCGCTCTCAATGATATAACTATCTCCCAGCGAAGGTCCGATAGTTACTTCCCGCATTACGAAATTAACCCCTCCTTCTGTCGTGGACTTTACATAAACCACCGAACGTTTGCCGGTCCACATAACGGCACTCCTGGGAACAACAATATTGTCAGACTTTCCTGTAAGGCGGGCGGATACTGTTCCTGAAACAAACATTTCCGGTTTAAGTTTAAGGCTGCTGTTATTGGCTTCAACTCGCGCTCTGGCTGTTCGTTTTACAGGATCAATTACCGGATCGAGGAAGGTGATACGCCCCCGGAAGGATTCACCGGGATGTGAAGCTATTATGAATCTCACCTCATCTCCTCTTTTAATCCACTGTATATCTGATTCGTACACATCAAATATTACCCAGACCCTTGAAAGGTCTGCAATTTCATATATGACTTTTCCTTTTCCAATGTAATCTCCGGTGTTCACTTTTCTTTGCATAATATACCCGGAAACATCTGCCTGTATATCAAAGGTCTCTTTTGAGGTCCCTGATTGGAGTATTTCTTCGATCTGGTTCTCTGATAACTTCCAGTTCCTTAACTTTTCCATTGCCGCATTATAGAGCTGAGGTTGGGTTTCCGCGATTTTCCTTGCTTCAAATAATTCTTCCTGGGCAGTAACCAGCTCAGGTGAATAAACAGAAGCTATTACATCCCCTTTACTGACATACTCACCCGTAAAATTTACCGTAAGTTTTTCTATTCTGCCAGGTATATGAGACGACTGAGAGAAAACCAGACGTTCGTCCGGTTGTATTTTTCCGGTTAAACGCACAGATTTTACCGGATCCATTGATCCCGCCACTGCTGTACTGATGTTCGCAAGTTGCATGGCTACGGATGACATTCTGATAGCCTCCGGATCTAAATCCTCATCTTTATCGGCCACAAGCGGTATCAGATCCATTCCACAAATAGGGCAATCACCCGGTTCGTTTTGTCTGATCTGCGGATGCATAGAGCAGGTCCAGATCATTTCACCTGCAATTTCAGTTTCATGCTGATGTTCATCAGTCGCTTTTCTTCCCGACCCTCCGAAAATCAACCAGCCAAGCAAAAAACCGGATAGAACGGCTGCTGTGGTTATGATTATTAACTTCCTGTTTATTTTCATTACTGATAAGTTTTTGCAGTTAAATAATTGAGCCGGGCAATAGCTGACTGATATTGAACTTCTGCCGTAGCCCTCATTTTTTTATACCTCAGGATTTGTTGCTGCATTCTAAGCACCTCGTCAAAAGATACCCCTGCATTAGCATAAGCCCTGAACAGCAGATCAAGCACCTGCCCCGATTCCTTAATCTGTCTGTCGTACAACAAAAGCAACTCTTTTTGTTGTTGTACCTCAAAAAGGGTTGTTTCGTAACTTGCAGTAAGAGAGTTGGCATAATCTTCTTTTTGCAGGGAATAGCTCTCCCGGATAAACTGTGATTCTTTTACCGAAGCCTGGTACCTGCGTCTGAAAACGGGAATTGAAACCGAGAGCATTGGCATTATCACATCTTTCCCGTTGTCTGACATGGCTACGTCGGTGCGCTCACCAACAACCACATAATCCAGTCCGACACCCAATTTTGGAAAGCCCTGTCTTTGTGCAGCCAATACACTTGCTTCACTCGACTTTATCTTCAGATCCAGTTCCTTTATTACGGGATTACTATCTAACAGAATATCTTCACGGAAATGATCCGGCAAATCGTCTGACGTTAACGATTCGGGTGCCATAACAGTTTCAGTTTCGTGTCTGTTGAGCAGTTTGTTAAATGCGGTGAGAAGTGGTTTCTCTTTCTGATCAAGAATAGTGAGACTGGTGCTGGCATCATTCAGCATAATCTCCACGCGCAGGACATCCGCCATGGTTCCCGTTCCACTCTTAAACCTTGAGCTGGTAAAGCTTTTATAGGATTGAAGGATTTTGATATTTTCCTGCTCGATAGTTTTCCAGGTTTTAAGTTCAAACAAGGGATAATAAGCTGTTGCAACCTGGTAATACAATCTGTTACGCGCTTCCAGAAAAGACTGGTGCTTAGCCTCTGCCATCAGAGAAGCCGCATCACCCTGTGCCTTTAGTGTTCCGAACCATGGAAACATCTGGGTCAGCGACACCCTGGCTCGCTGGGGGCCAACCCTCGTTTCTGCAGGTGAAATGAAATATCCGAACGAGAGCGTGGGATCGGGCAGTGTGCTTACCTGAGGCACTCTTTGCATTGCCGCTTCAAAATCCTTGTATTTAGCCTGCAGTCCGGGATTGTTTTCTGCAGCAATTTTAAAATAGTATTCTAATGTCTGAGCGTAGTTTGCAGTAAATGCCAGAACCAATAATACAGTTATGTTTATCAGGATCTTCATAATCATTTCTTTTTCAGTAATCTCTCTTCCCTCCAGCTATACAGGACCGGCACAATAAAATAGGTAACCGCAGCAAAGATCATCCCTCCGAAGGCCGGTATGGCCATAGGAATCATAATATCAGCGCCCCTGCCGGTCGATGTGAGGATGGGGAGAAGTGCAATAATCGTTGTTGCGGAGGTCATTACAGCAGGCTTTATCCTGCGCTGCCCCGCTTTTATTACTGCAGCCCTTATTCCGGCAAGGTTATCAGTTTTGTTTCTGTCAAAACTCTGATCCAGATAAGTGGCCATTAAAACTCCATCATCTGTAGCTATGCCGAACAGTGCAATAAAACCTACCCAGACTGCCACGCTCAGGTTGATCGTATGCATCTGAAACAGGTCCCTGATATTGGTTCCGAAAACTGAGAAATCGGCAAACCAGCCCTGGCCGTATAGCCATAGCATGAGGAAACCGCCGCTGAAAGACATTGCAATGCCGGAGAATACCATAAGTGAGGTAGTCACTGATTTAAACTGGAAGTAGAGGATCAGGAAAACAATAACCAGAACCAGTGGTACGATTATGGAAAGGCGTTTCTCCGCCCGTACCTGGTTCTCATAAGTACCGGAAAACTTATAACTGATCCCTGCAGGAACGTTTAATCCCCCGGAATCAATTCTGTCCTGAATAGCCTTTTGGGCATCGTTTACCACTCCGACTTCCGAAAAGCCGTCCCTCTTGTCAAAAAGCACGTAACCCACCAGAAAAGTCTCCTCACTCTTTATGACCTGAGGTCCCCGTACATATTCAAAATCTACCAGCTGGCTGATGGGAACCTGGACACCGGCAGGAGTGGGCACCAAAATTCTGCCCAGTGATTCGGGATCATCACGAAGCTCGCGTGGATAGCGAACCCTCACGGGAAAACGTTCACGACCATCAACTGTGGACGTGATCTTCATTCCACCAATGGCCGTTTCTATGGTTTGCTGAACATCCTCAACATTTAAACCATATCGTGAAATTTCATCACGGTTGATATTAAGGTGCAGATAGGGTTTTCCGACGATACGATCGGCAAATACAGCTTCAGCTTTTACAGAGGGAACTTCTTTAAGTATCTCTTCCAGTTGCAGCCCGAATTGCTCGATAGTGGTCAGATCGGGACCATATACCTTTATACCCATGGGCGCACGCATCCCTGTTTGCAGCATGACAAGGCGGGTCTCGATTGGTTGTAACTTTGGGGCGGATGTGACTCCCGGTATTCTGGATACGTTAATGATTTCATCCCAGATATCATCAGGTGATTCGATATGTGGTCTCCAGTTGCGAAAATATTTCCCCCTGGGATCCGGCATCAGTTCCTGAACTGTAACTCCTCGTTTTAAGGCATCCTCATTTGAAAGAGTATCGCCTGTGACAAGTATAAAACGGCCCTTTTTATCTGTTTTAAACCGGGTACGATGTCCCTTTTCATTAAGCATGTATTCCGGCTTGTAATTAATCACATTTTCATACATTGAGATAGGAGCAGGGTCGAGAGCAGACTCTGCTCTGCCAAGCTTTCCTACAGCCAGTTCAACTTCCGGGATACTGGTTAATAACATATCCAGTTGTCCCAATACTTTCCTGTTGAATTCCATACCAGAATGGGGCATTGAAGTCGGCATTAACAGAAAACTGCCTTCGTTCAGCGATGGCATAAATTCTTTCCCGATACCAGGAAAAGCGTGGGTTAATCCGGACCACACACTTGTTGTACGTATATTCCAGCGTATTGCATCAAACCCCCTGGCTACAAAACCAAAAATGGTGTTGAAGCCGATCCATGTAGTTGCTCCGAAAAGTATCAGGAAAGAAGGAATCATCAGGAAAGCCACTTTATGATCGAGACACCAGTTCAGTATGGGTTTGTAGAAATATTCAAGGAGTGAGAAGGTCCCTAAAATGATGGACAGCATCAGTGTGACAAAGATTATATTAAGCACCAAACTTCTACCAGCCCCCAGAGGAAGCCAGTATCTGGCCAGGAGCCACACCACTCCAATTATGACTATAATTATTTCAGCATTGTCAATAATCAGGTTTCCACCTTTCAACTTTTCCCCTCTGACGATCTTAAATGATCCGACCAGACCTAAAGCAAGAAATATCATACCCGCCCATGCCTGTCCGATAACAAGACAAAAAATACCTGCAGGCAATAGTGATATATTCAGCCATTTACGGATCATTTTCTTTTTGATTCGGGCCCCAAAGAACCAGTGCGCCAGGGTTGGCAGAACAAATAAGGAAACAATCAGGGCTGCTATCAGGGCAAAGGTTTTAGTGAAGGCCAGAGGGCCAAAAAGCTTTCCTTCGGCAGCCTGCATAGTGAAAACCGGTATGAAACTCACAATGGTAGTGGATACCGCGGTAAGTATAGCTGAACTTACCTCTGACGCCCCGTTATAGACAGTAGAAATAAGTTTTTGTCCGGGCGGCGCTTCTTTTATGTGCCTGATGATGTTCTCCGAAAGGATCACACCCAGGTCCACCATCGTACCGATGGCGATGGCAATTCCTGACAGGGCCACAATATTGGCATCCACTTTGAAATATCGCATTGCTATAAATACCATCAGCACAGCAAGTGGTAACAAGCTTGAGATAAGAAAAGATGCCCGGAGATTATATACCATTACAATTACTACCAGGATGACAATCAATATCTGAAGCGATATGGCTTCCTCAAGTGTCCCGAGAGTTTCGTAAATGAGCCCGGATCGGTCATAAAATGGTACTATCGTTAACTGGCTTTCCACACCATTGTCCAGGACCTTTTTTGGCAGGCCGGGACTGATCTCCCTGATTTTGTCTTTAACGTTATTGATAACCTGCAACGGGTTGGCCCCGTAGCGGGCTACTACTACACCCCCTGCCACTTCAGCCCCATCCTTATCCAAAGCTCCCCTTCGGGTTGCCGGCCCCAGACTAACTACAGCTATATCCCGGATTCTTACGGGAACATTTTCCTGAACGTCAACTACTGCTTTTTCAAGGTCCTCAATATTTTTAATGTAACCCAGTCCACGCACAAGGTACTCTGCCTGGTTAATCTCAATGGTTTTAGCACCTGCGTCCCTGTTCGATTTTTGTACGGCCAGCATTACCTGGTGAAGCGGTATCTTGTAAGCTTTAAGAGCATCAGGATTTACATCTACCTGGTATTCCTGCACAAAACCACCGATGGAAGCCACTTCTGAAACACCCTCAGCGGCGTTAAGTCCGTATTTTACATAGAAGTCCTGAACAGAACGTATCTCGTGTAAATCCCAACCCCCCGTCGGATTACCTTCTTTATCGCGACCTTCAATAGTGTACCAGAACACCTGGCCCAGGGCAGTTGCATCCGGGCCAAGTGAAGGTCGCACTCCTTCAGGTAACAGACCCGCCGGTAAAGATCCCAGCCTTTCAATAACACGGGAACGCGACCAGTAGAATTCAATATCGTCGGAGAAGATTATATAAATACTTGAAAAACCAAAGATCGATGAACTCCGGATTGACTTTACCCCCGGAATCCCAAGTAAGTAGGTGGTAAGAGGGTAAGATATCTGATCTTCAATGTCCTGCGGGGAACGGCCTATCCACTCAGTGAAAACGATTTGCTGGTTTTCACCAATGTCAGGTATGGCATCTACCGGCACCGGATCAGATGGCAAGGGATCCAGCTGCCATCCAAACGGAGCGGTTACAATTCCCCAGACTATAAAACCTGCCAATATAAGAACAGTTACAAGCTTATTTTCCAGAAAATATTTAATAATCCGGTTAATCATCTCAAAGTTGTTTTATTTACAAAAAAATACCCGGAACCTTTATTTCTTCTCAACAAGATCCATTCCGCATATCGGACAACTGCCCGGTTTATCAATTATCACTTCAGGATGCATTGGACAAGTGTATTGTACCTTGGCTATCTCTTTTTCTGATGCGGCTTTCTCTTTCGTCGGACTTTGTCCGCATGAGCTGAAGATGAAAGCTGCAAATAACACAAAGCTCATTACTAATAGATTCTTTTTCATTGTTTTACATTTTATTTATTAAGGATAACTCTTTAGGACGCCTATTTGACCCTTTCATAATGGCAGCATGCCGGAAGCTTAGCGTAAACTTCATCGGGTGCCCTGTATTTATCGGCATCGTGACCAACAGATGCCAGCTTCTTTGCCAGTGCATCCTTGCTGGTTTTTTCAGGATTGAACGAAACAGTAAGGGTCTGGGTCTTTTCTTCCCATACTGCGCTGGCCGCACCTTCAGCAAGAACAGTTTTCTCAATACGGGCTTTGCACATCCCGCACGCGCCCGATACTTTAATTGTTTCTGTTTTTTGATTCGTTTCACCCTTTTTGTCGGTTTGGGATGACGCATCGGTTCCGATTGCTGTAAGCAATACAATCGCGAGAATTAATTTAATGGTTTTCATAACAATAAAATTAAGTAAATAAGTTGGTTTAAATAACATTATAAGGTTACAGACGAATTCCGGCAATGTCCGGTCTGTCATTGAGATTGGGGTCAGATACGGTAAACACAAATGTCTGAGAGGTCCACGCTCGTGGACATCAACAGACCGGCTGGCCGGACATTCGTGTTTATAGCTTTTGTATGTGTAAAAGAGTGAATTGCTGGTTCGCAAGAATTGCTGAATACCTGCGAATTAGTTTGAAACAGAATTGTAACAGGCGAAAATGATGGAGTGAAGTTAGTGTCAATAGCATAGGAAGCTATAACATCATCGCAGCAATGGGCCTTAAGCAGAGTTCCGTGAAAAGGCTCTGTTCCCTCATCCTCCATGCCGCAGGATGCAGTTTTGCCTGAAAGGGTAACTTTTGTAGCTACCGCTTCACCCCCGCAGTAGTGTGTGGCTACTGATATCTGGAGCATTGATGACAGCAACAAGAGTGCAAGAGATATGGAAACTCCTTTTTTCACTTTCTATACAACAGATATCGAGTTGATTTGTTCATTCAGTTATCATACCTGCTGCTACCGTTTCGTTTGTGGTTTCATCTACCAGGATCAGGCTTCCGGTAATGTGGTTCTCTTTATAGGGATCAAAGAAAAGTGGCCTGGACGTTGTTATTGTAAGATGAGCTATATCGTTCATTGTCAATAAACTGTCATTAAAATTCTTTTCGAGACTGTTAATATCCATTTTGTAGTTTACTGACTTTATTGAACAATTTGCCTCGCATGAGTAATTGCGGACTATATACCTCCCGTTTGGTCTAAGAGGAGTTTCGTTAAACCAGCATGCCATAAGGTTTATTTCGTTGCTGCTCACGGGCATTTCATCGGGAGGAACAAACAAACTTCCTCTCCCGGCATCTATCTGATCATTAAGAGTTATTGCCACCGAATCGCCTGATGATGCTTCATTAACGTTTTTCTGATAAACGTTGATGCTATTTATCGATGATCTGAGCATGGAAGGCAGCACGACGACCTCATCGCCCGGACGGAACGTTCCACCTGCGACTCTCCCGGCATAACCCCTGTAATCGTGGTGTTCAGACGACTGAGGTCTTATAACGGTCTGAACCGGAAACCTGGGGCTGACACCGTTTTTACTTTTATTAATCTCCACGGTCTCTATGAACCTCAGGAATGTTTTTCCTTTATACCATCCCATGTTCCCGGAAGGTTCAACAACATTATCACCTTTTTTTGCGCTTATGGGTATATAATGAGGGTCTTCTATTTCAAGTTTATCTGCCACCCCTGCCAGATCTGTTCGGATATCTTTAAAGACAGATTCGCTGAAATCGACCAGATCCATTTTGTTAATGCAGAAAACTATGTGTCTGATATCAAGCAGGCTGGCGATGAAAGAATGCCTTATTGTCTGCTCAAGCACTCCTTTCCTGGCATCAACAAGGATCACTGCAAGGTCAGCGGTGCTGGCTCCCGTGACCATATTCCTCGTATACTGAATATGTCCCGGAGTATCTGCAATTATAAACTTCCTTTCCGGGGTTGCAAAGTATCTGTATGCCACATCGATGGTTATTCCCTGTTCGCGTTCTGCCCTGAGGCCGTCGGTCAGCAGGGAAAGATCAGTCTCCTCTTTACCCAGTCTCCTGCTCGATTGTTCCAGGTGCTCCATCTGATCTTCAAAGATAGACTTGCTGTCGTATAGCAGCCTTCCTATAAGTGTGCTCTTCCCATCATCAACACTGCCTGCAGTTGTGAACCTCAGCAGGCTCCTGCGATCTCCATTGCCATTTAACTTCATCATTATCTGCTTTTTATGCATCATATCCATCTTCCTTAAGTTCACCGTCATTGCGAGCGAAGCGAAGCAATCCCTGGGTATTATCTGGATTCTCTGCTCCCTGCTCCCTGCTCCCTGCTCCCTGCTCTACTCTAAAAATACCCTTCCCTCTTCCTGTCCTCCATAGCCGCCTCCGATCTCTTATCATCGTATCTCCCCCCACGTTCAGTCACCCTGGTCGCTGCTATCTCTGAAACAATCTCCTCGAGGGTCTGTGCTGCTGAAAGTGTTACCCCTGTGCACGTTATATCACCGATTGTCCGGCATCGCACTTCTGTTTCAAAAACCTCTTCGGTTGGCTTGAGTTTCATAAATGGAGCCCAGGCGAGGAATACATCGTTCCTTTTAAATATCTTCCTTTTGTGTGTATAGTATAACGAAGGGAGCAAGATCCTTTCGCTCATTATATACTGCCAGACATCGAGTTCAGTCCAGTTGCTGATCGGGAAAACCCTGAAATGCTCACCCATGTTTTTCCGGCCGTTGAATATGTTCCATAGCTCGGGTCGCTGGTTTTTTGGGTCCCATTGTCCAAATTCATTTCTGTGGGAAAAGAAGCGTTCCTTTGCCCTGGCCTTCTCTTCATCCCGTCTGCCTCCCCCGACAGCCACATCGATTTTGAGTTCCTCAATCGCATCGAGCAGAGTAACCGATTGCGCTTTATTGCGGCTGGCATTGACGCCCTGCTCCTCAGTAACCCTGCCCTTATCGATAGAATCCTGGACATATCTGACCAGCAACTCAACACCAAGCTCAGATGCAAGATTATCCCTGAATTTGAGTGTCTCTTCAAAATTATGACCGGTATCGATGTGCAGCAGGCTGAAAGGCATACGTGCCGGCCAGAAAGCTTTTTTTGCGAGATGAACCAATACTATTGAATCTTTGCCTCCGGAGAAGAGGATGACTTTCCTCTCAAACTGGGCCGCGACCTCCCTCATCACGAAGATCGCCTCATTCTCAAGCTCTTTAAGATGCTCATTATTGATGTTCATAATAACCTATTATCATTTGTAGTTTATCGTTTCATATTCAGTATTCAGTTTTCATTTTTCTGCGGTTAGCAGGTGCAAAGGTCCGACGGTACAACGGCTTTTCACGCATCACCTTAATATTCCTTAAGTCCACCGTCATTGCGAGTCCTGTGTAACAGGACGAAGCAATCTTTGGCTTTAATTCAGGTTTTCTTTCTCTTCAGCCCTCTGCTCCCTGCCCCCCGCTCCGCGCCCTGTGCCCTGAGCCGGCATGCAAACCGCACTCCTTCTTCCCGCCGGCCTCCCACCACCACCTGCCTGCCCGGAAATCCTCACCCTCCCTGACTGCCCTTGTGCAGGGTTCACAACCGATGCTCACAAATCCCTTGTCATGCAATGAGTTGTATGGAATATTGTGTTCTGCAATAAAGTTCCTGACCTCCTCAAATGTCCACCTGAAAAGGGGATGGAATTTAAACAGTTTTCTTTCAGCGTCATACTCGAGTGCATCCATCCCCTGACGGTTGTTTGACTGGTCGGCCCTGATCCCGGTTATCCAGCAATCCTTTCCTTCAAGAGCTCTGTTTAGCGGTAAAATCTTTCTGATCCTGCAGCATTCAATCCTGTTCTCCCCTGAATAGTAGAAACTGTACGGGCCTTTCTCGGTAACCAACTTTTCAACAGCTGTACGATCAGGAAAAAACAGGGTTACAGGCTTCATGTATTTTTTTAACGTTTCGTTGAAGACTTTATAAGTCTCGGGAAAAAGCCTTCCTGTATCGAGTGTCGCCACTTCCGCCTGAATGTTATTCTTAAAGATTAAATGTGTTATCACCTGATCTTCAAGTCCAAAACTTGTCGTGAAGATAGCTCTGCCGGGAAAATGATTTGTCATAATCGCAAGTTGCTCTTCAACTGATTTTCCCGATATCTGATTTCTTACCTCATTAATATCCATTTATTAACATTTATTACAATCCTCAGCTGTCTTCTTTTTTAACTAAATGACCCCGAAAGGTAATCTTTAGTCAGTTGCTTCATGGGATTATTGAAAAAAGCATCGGTGGGCCCGGACTCAATAATCTCGCCGAGATACATGAATACAATATTATCGGCAATGCGTCTTGCCTGCCTTAACGTATGGGTCACCAGGATCAATGTATATTTCTCTTTAAGTTTTACAAACATCTCCTCGATTTTTTTTGTAGAATGCGGGTCGAGAGATGAAGTTGCTTCATCACCAAGTATATATTCCGGTTCGATTGCGAGTCCCCTTGCAAGGCACAATCTCTGTTGCTGGCCAATCGACAGTTTTGTTGCAGATTCGCGTACGCGTCCCCTTACCTCTTCCCATAGGCCTACATACTGAAGGTACTGTATTACAGTCTGGTTGATTGTTTTCCTTTTCCTTATTCCATGTATCCGGGGTCCGTAGGCAACATTATCGAAAATCGACATGGGAAGTGGGCATGGGCGTTGTGCAAGAAGTCCCATCTTTTTTCGCGTATCTATGACGTTTACTCCCGGGTTATAGATGTTTTCGTCATCTACGTACACCTTTCCGCTGATTCTGACATCCGGATTTTCATCATGCATTCTGTTAAGTGTTTTAAGAAATGTGGATTTTCCGCATCCTGAGGGGCCTATTATGCAAGTGATGCTTTTTTCAGGTATTGCAAGATTAATCCCTTTCAGAATATGCTGATCCTCAATAAATACATTAAGGTTTTCTACTCTGATAGCATAATCATTAATGACTTTTTTCAATGGTATCAGAATATCCGTTTCCATTTCCATTACAGGCCTTAAATTATGGGTTTCCAGGCGCTGGTTTGCAGTTATCATATTCTTGTCTTT
>JAHYJA010000016.1 GCA_019429325.1 Bacteroidales bacterium | reverse complement strand
TTTGAGGCGCTGTTGTCTATCTGGTAAAATCTTTCGAATATCTTATCATGAAACTCGGGAGGTATCCCAATCCCGGTATCCCTGACATAGAATCTGAGAAATCCGTCATCCAGGCTGTAGCCGAAATCAATATTGCCTGCGGTCGTAAACTTGGTGGCATTATTTATAAGGTTTGAGAGTATCTGGATAAGTTTGATGCTGTCTGTACGTATGAAGGCTTTCTCATCCGGCAAACCGGTTTTAAGGTTCAGTGAAACGATCCCCGGCTGTACCCTATATTTAAACTGGTCCTTCAGGCTTCTAAGGGAGAGGTTCAGGTCCATGTCCCTTACATTAAGCTTAACCTGCCCGCTCTCCACATTGGCAATGTCAACTATATCATTAATGATCGATAGCAGCTGACTGCCGCTCTGGAATATGATATCTATATATTCTGTCCGTTCCTTCTCGGTGGTGTCCGGTTCGCTGAGCAGAGCCGAAAATCCAATGATGGCGTTCATTGGCGTACGGATCTCATGAGACACATTGTGGAGGAATGCGGTTTTCAGCCTGTCGCTCTCCTCTGCTCTTTCCTTGGCAGCAATAAGCTCAGCTTCAGCGCGTTTCCGTTCCGTAATATCACGGAAGCTCCAGACTCTCCCAACGCTTCTGCCCGAAATCTTCTGGGGTTGTGAATAACGTTCGAAAATCCTGCCATCCCTGAATTCGAGGAGGTCGAATGTCGAGATCTCATTCTCTGTGTAAAGCTGTCTGACCTGGCTGACAAAATTCTCGGGATAGGCCAACTGGTCGAGAACAAACTGTATGGCTGTCTCATCTTCTCCTGAATCAATAATTTCGGGAGGGATTTTCCACATTTCGACAAATTTCTGATTAAACTGTACGATTCTCTCACAGGAATCGACAACAAGTATCCCGTCAGCAGTGGATTCAAGGGTGGCCTTAAGCAGGGAGAACGATTTTTCAAGTTCAATTTCTGTCTGCTTGCGCAATGTTACGTCTTCAACCATTGCCATGAAGTACTGAACCTCATCGTTATTATCCCTGATAATGCTTACTGTGGTAGAACCCCACAGCATCGAGCCATCCTTTCTTATATAGCGCTTCTCGGTATGATAAATCGGGATCTCCTCGGCAAGCAGTTGCATCATCGGTACCTCATCACCCTTAATATAATCGGGATGGGTGAAATTGACGAAAGTGAATGTCTTAAGCTCCTCTTCATCATAACCGATCATCGCGCAGAAAGAGGGGTTTGCCCTCAGGATGCCCAGATCCTTACCGGTCATTGCAATACCGAGAGGGCTCTCCTCAAAGATTTTCCTGAACCTCTCCTCGCTTTCCCTGAGAGCCTCTTCCGCCTGCTTTCTCTCAGTAATATCGCGGCAGATCGACTGGTAATACTTAACTCCTTCAATTTCAACCATTCGTGCGCTAATCTCTACGGGAAAGTCCGTCCCGTCCCTTCTTATGTGAATGGTCTCGAAGGTGCCGGATCCTTTGATGTCGAGGATTTTCCTGTTTTCACTTACAATCCCGCTCTCTCCCGGAGAAATGATCCTGTTAAGGCTCATGCCGATAAACACTGACCGTTCATACTGATAGGACTCCAGAGCCTTGTCGTTGGCTTCAATGATTACATTGTTCCTGTCGGTAAGGAAGATTATATCATTTGCGTATTTAAGGATATAATCGAAATGTTTTACCAGCGCCAGGCGGTCAAGTTCTGCTTCATATTTCCTCCTGTAGAATCTGACGTTCTCGTTCCACTCGATAATACCCAGGAAGAGCCCGACGGTGAGGATGAAAAGAATGATTATTATGGTGACCATAGTCATCCTGTCGTCCAGGTCGGATAATATCTCGTTGTGATCCATCTTGGCGACAAGGTACCAGTTGGAGCCGGGCACTTTCTTCATTACGGCCGCAACCGATGCCCCCCGATAATCCACACCGTCGACAGTTGACTCAATGCCTCGGAAAGCCATTGCCTCGGGCAGTTTCTCCTCGTAGACCGATTTTCGTAATCCGGTCCCTTTTTCAGTGTAAAACCTGGGTTTGTTAAGGTAGACAACCTCATCCTCTTCCTGCCTGAGCAGTATCGATTCGGCAGTGCGGCCCGGGACCGGCCACTGCTGGACAAGGGGATAGAGGACCTCCTCAGGGTCAATTCTGAGTGCCATAAATGCGACAACAGCAGCATCATTGCTATCAGAGTCTGTTAGAGGAACAATAAGATCAATACGGGCACTCCCTGGCTGATCAGTGCGTCGAAGGTCTGTCAGTATTGCTTTACGGTCGCGGATAACCTCCTTAAGGACAGGAATTATATGATGCCTTTCGAGGGTGTCTTTTTCAGGAAATGCCAATCTCAGGTTACCGGCAGTGTCAATAACGAGTATACTTCTGTAGTCAGAGTTTTCTGTAAGGGTACGCAGGCTCCGGGTTATCTCAGGCAGCAGGCTTGCCTGGTTTACGTTGCTCAGATATTCAGACAACTGGTTGACAAGTGAGACGTTTGCCCTTATAAAATTCCCGTCTCCGATCCTTTCCAGCCGCCACTGGGCAATCTGGCGGACTTTAAGATCGGCGATGCCTGAAAGCTCCATTTGCCGGTCCCTCATAAGACCCTTCTTCTGATTGTTGTAGAAGAGGAAACCCAGGATTATGCTGGTAGCGGAGATTATCAGGAAGAGAACCATCAGCGGCCAGGGAAACGCTGGTTTGTGCCTGTACGAATTCATTCCTTTTTCCCGTTAAAATAGCTTTGAAACAATACCTTCACAACAATACGAGGTAAAAGTAATATTTTCCTTGTAAATATGATTTTAATTTTAACAGGAAGGTTTATGAATGCATCTGTTCCTGACTGTTTGATAACAGAATAAAAATCTTATTACCTTTGGAATCCTGTTCAAAAATTAAATACTACCCAAAAATGAAAAAAGCCTCTGCCATTCTTACAGCAATAATTCTTTCAGTATTATTATCCTGTCCGGCCATTTCACAAAAGGCCTCACAGGCAGTAAATCAGATCAGGGCGGAAGATCTCGGGAGTCATGTCTCCTTCCTGGCATCACCACTGCTTAAAGGCAGGATGAACGGTTCACCTGAACTGGAAATCACATCGGAGTATATCCGGTCACAGATAAGGCTCATCGGCCTTGCTCCTGCCAATGGCGACAGTTATTTCCAGCCTTATTCGATCATCAGAAAATCGATAGATTATGACAAGACTTCAATAGAAATAATCAGTGATGGAAAGGAACCGGTTGTCATAAAAGAGCCTATATATCAACTGCTTCCCACCGGAGCGTCAGATTTTACACTTGAAGGTGATGTGGTGTTCGCGGGTTACGGCATCAGGAGTGACAAGTACAACTATAATGATTTTGATGGATTGACCACTGAAGGGAAGATAATTCTGGTCATGAACAGGGCCCCGCTGTCGGAGGACGGGAAGAAATATCTCTTCGAAGAGCCCGGATGGGCTGGCTTTATGAGCATACAGTGGAAACTTACTACGCTTATCTTCTCCAGGGCAAAGGCGATCCTGTTTGTTTCTGACCCAAAATCAGGTTTTGAGTCGATCGAACGGCAATATCCCGGAATTGCAGGGGAGCTCAGTTCGAGTAAGACACTGAAGGGAGAAAAGGAGGTAATAACCAGCCTGCCGGGCATGCCGGTTATAATGTTTGTCCACAGAAGCGTGGCTGACGAATTGCTTAAGGACACGGGGCAGACACTCGAAGATCTTCAGAATAAGATTGACAGGGAAATGAAACCCAACTCCTTTGAAATAACGGGCAGGCAGTTAAAAATAACTGAAGCCTCCCGCACCGAAGAAGTTGTGCTTAACAACGTTGCCGGATATATTGAGGGGAGCGATCCCGTTCTGAAAAAGGAGATTGTCGTTTTCTCGGGTCACTATGACCATATGGGGGAGAGCGGAGGGTTGGTGCATGCCGGAGCCGACGACAACTCTTCAGGCACATCTGCCCTGCTGGAGCTGGCTCAGGCGTATGCGAGCCTCGGCAAAAAACCACTGAGGTCTCTTCTGTTCCTCTGGGTATCGGGTGAGGAGATCGGGCTGTTCGGCTCACAGTTTTATGTTAATAATCCCCTGTTCCCGCTGGAGAATACAATCGCAAATATAAATATTGACATGATCGGGAGGGTGAAGGGTGTGGCCGACACGACTGCCGATAATCCTATGACAGGACCCTCTTCCGTTTTTGTCATTACAGGCGACCAGAGCAGGGAGCTGAGGGCCGTCGCTGACGCAGCTGATAAAAGGAGCCCTGTAAGCTTTGACTACAGCCTGAGCGGAAGAAATGCCCCTCAGCAGTTATTTTCGAGAAGCGACCACTATAACTTCGTCAGGAAAGATATTCCGGTGCTATTCTTTACTACAGGATTACATACTGATTATCACACGCCCGCTGATACAGCCGAAAAGCTCGATTACGGGAAAATGGAGCTGATAACCAGGACAATCTTCGATATCGGATTCACACTGGCTAACTCGAAGAATCGTATTGTCGTGGATAATCCCTTCAGCAAATGGTAGCCTGTTAATTTCCCTCGGGAAAGAAGGTTCGGACGGCTGAGGAATATTTCCTGTCTATATCAGGTATGCCGTTTCCGTTGGTATCCCTCATCGAACCAAGGTATTCCATAAGTGCCAGCCATTCTTTCCCTTCCTGAACCCCATCGAGATGGTCGTTCATGTCAATAACCGTGGTTTTCATATCTGTCACTTTCCTGCCCTCAGCATCCTTCGGAACAACATTGATAAGGCCGAAGCTCATTTTTTTAATTATCCCGATGAATTCAAGCATATAGGAATTTGCCGTCAGTGAGTATAATTCCGTATCTTTTTTGGAGAATGACACCTGCCGGGACGTTCCGTCGGGCATAAGGATCTCGGTTGAGCGGATCTTCCGAAGAAGTCCCTTCGAAGGATTATAGTTCACCCTCAGGCCGGAATAGAAGCAGTGGTAGGCCGGGGTTGATTTTGATGCGACGAGCAGTATTTCAAGCACGGTCTTCAGCTCCCTGCCGGTGACATAGAGCCGTGAGAGGGGATATCCGGGCACTTCATCCTTTCCCGAGCCCAGCGACATTACCCTGAAGATATCAGGCGCCGTCTGGGTACCGATTACAATACTGTCGCGTATTACACCCACTGCAACCATGCTGACGTCTGTCCCGGCTTTGCTGTGCCTGTTGACGTAATAATGAATGGCATCTGCAATCAGCGGCCCGAGGTTGCTTTCACCCACGTTCCCGTATTCATCGCATCCGAGGCTAAAATCATTCTCGGCAACGGGAGAGGTAAAGTCGTAACCAAGCGGAGAAAGTACCTTCTGAGTGACCATTATTTTCTGTGCTTCTATAAGATCGTGAATACGGTTTTCCCCCAGGGTTCTGTCGTCGATCGGAATAAGCCTGTAATTATCGAGGATCACGTTCCTGTCCCTTATTGTAAGTTCCATCCTGCCGACAAATCTTCCGTAATCGCCGGTCTGGACTATCTTCACCCCGTTCACTGTAAGAGGCTGTTCAAGAAGGGTGTGAGTATGGCCGCTGATTATCACATCAATTCCCTTTACTGACCTGGCAAGATCGATGTCCTCACCGGCATATTCCCCTTTCCTGTTTTTTTGAATTCCGCTGTGTGAAAGGCATATTATAATGTCGCAGTTCTCATTTTTCAGCTCCTGTACCAGTCTCCTGGCTGCGCTTTTCTGCTTTTCAAATTTAACCGGGACCGCGTATGGAGCATCGTGATCGGCAACCTTACCAAATATGGAGAAGAACCCGATTTTCAGACCCTCCTTCTCAATAATCATGGTCTCCCTGATGATACCCCGGTTTACAAGCTCCTCAAGACTGTCATCCGCCGGGTCGTCCCTGTCAAAAATGGCATTGCCAAGCAGGAGAGAAGGGATCTCCCCTCTGAGGCGAGAACTGTTAATTATCTCCGCGAGCTTTCCGGGCCCGAAATCGAACTCATGATTGCCCAGGCATGCAGCATCAAACCCCATCTCTTTCATCAGTGGCAACTGAAAACCCGTCGTTGGTTCGAGGTGATGAAAAAGAGTTCCCATAAGAAAATCCCCGCCATCAACAACGATGGTGGTCCCTGTGTTCTTCCTCTTTTCATCCATAATGACCGTGGCTATCCTGGCAAAGCCTCCAACCGTTCTGTCATCATTGATTGTCAGTGGTGTATACGCCGATTCAGGTGCATAACCGGTCAGACGGGAATGAAGGTCGTTGGCATGAAGGATGACCAGTTTCCTTTCAGGTTGCGGGAAGAGTGCTGCTGAGATCAGCAACAGGCTGGTGATCATGACCGTTTTTCTCATATTAGAGGGTATTAATTAATAAATATACAATGTTCAGACGACTTCCGCAACAACAAATGTGCTGCCTCCGATAAAAATCATGTCTTCCGGCGATGCTGCAAAGAGCGCTGCTTTAAAAGCTCTTTTAACGTCAGGGTAACTCATGCCCTCAAGCCTGTATTTCACTGCTTCCTTCATGAGCCTCTTTTCGTCAAGCGCCCGGGGTACAGAGGCTTTTGTGAAGTAATACTTTGCATCAGGCGGAAACAGGGGCAATACTGAACTGAGATCCTTGTCGTCGACAAATCCCAGTACTATATGGAGTCCAGCTCCGGGAGTTGCAGCGATCTGACGGGTAACGTACTCCAGTCCCTCCTTGTTATGTCCTGTGTCGCACACTATCAGCGGGTTACGCTTAAGAACCTGCCACCTTCCCATAAGTCCTGTGTTCGCCACAACATTTCTTATTCCCTCTGTTACATGATCATCTGTTATTCCGAATGACTTGCGGATAGTCTCAATGACCTGAAGAAGAGTTACGAGGTTCTTCGCCTGGTAATCGCCTCCCAGGTTTGTAAGGCCGGCATATTCCTTGCCGGTGCTTTTCTCTTTTATCCGGTAACTCCGCTCACCGGTTACATAGTCAAACTCCCCGAGAGAACAGGCAAAGTTTTTGTCGGCGAAGCAGATGGGCGCCCCCACCTCTCCTGCCTTTTTCATGAATATCCTGTAAGTATCCGGTTGTTTTTCTCCTATTATAGCAGGGATGCCTCTCTTTATTATCCCGGCTTTTTCAGCAGCAATCTTATCAATTGACGGACCAAGGAGATCCGCATGGTCGTGACCAATATTTGTAATGACCGAAACAATTGGATTAATAATATTCGTCGAATCGAGCCTTCCTCCGAGTCCGGTTTCAATCACGGCCACCTCAGCTTTTTCCTTCGCGAAATGATCAAACGCCATAGCCACGGTAAGCTCGAAGAACGACGGCCTGAGTGAATCAATAATCCGCTGGTGCTTCCTGACAAATTCCGTGACTCTCCTTTTCGGTATCATCTCCCCGTTTATCCGTATCCGCTCCCTGAAATCCTTCAGGTGAGGCGACGTATAGAGTCCGGTTTTCCAGCCTGCTTCCTGCAGCACCGATGCGGCAATGTGTGATACCGATCCTTTTCCGTTGGTGCCTGCCACGTGGATCGTCGGGTACTTTCCGTGGGGATGCCCAAAGTAATCATCGAGAGCTACGCTGTTGCCCAGATCGTTCCTGTAAGCCGCCTTACCTATCCTGTGGAAGGCGGGAAGCTGAGCATAGAGGAATTCCAGTGTCTCTTTATAATTCATAACTGCCGACTTTAATCAGAACAAACTTTCATTCAACAACCCGCAACCGGCAACTCCCCGGACTCCAGTACCGAAGACGGAAGACGGAAGACGGAAGACCGAGGACCGGAGAAAGAACTTCTTGCCCTGAGCCCAGCCGTCGCTGTCCTTCGTCCAGCTATGGCTGACAAAGCCTGAGCACTGTGCACTGAGCCATAAAAGACCGAAGACAATATTTGTGATTTGTGATTCGTGAGTCTTGATTTGTGATTTAAAATCAAAAATCACAATTCAAAAATCAAACAACCTCGCCTTTCGCTCCCTGCCCCCTGCTCCCTGCCCTTCGCCCCTTGCCCTTAGCCCCCCGCTCTTCGCTTTACGCTCTACGCTCTACGCTCTACGCTCCCTGCTCCCCGCTCCGCAATCCGAAATTACATACTTTCCCCTCACATGCCGGTTTATACCATATTTTCGTTATTTTTGCTGATCCGGAGAAAAAAACTGTTTCCCTGTTAAACAACTGATAATAAGCTCTTAATAATGAAGAAAAAAAACAACAAAAAACTTTTCATAATCGATACCAACGTATTGCTTCACGACTATAAATGTATTTACAATTTTGAAGAAAATGATGTAATAATACCGATTGTTGCCCTTGAGGAACTTGATAAGTTCAAAAGGGGAAATGATCTGATCAATTTCCATGCCCGTGAATTCACCCGGGAGCTCGACAGGCTCTCCGGTGATATGTTGCTGACAGCCAATATTCCTCTTGGCGAGAACCTGGGAAACCTGCATATCGAAACAGGCAAGGATTTCTCAGTTAAAGTAAGCCAGTCGTTCCCCGAGCGAACCGCCGATCACAGGATACTGGCCATTGCTGATTATGTCTTCAGCACCAATAAAGACAAGGTGGTGGTACTGATCACCAAGGATATCAACCTGCGCATGAAGGCCAAATCGCTGGGAATAACCGCTCAGGATTACCAGAACGACAAGGTTACCAATATCGACGATCTCTACAAGGGGATAAGGGTTATCGAGGGGGTTGACCATGATCTCATCAACAAGCTGTATGAGATGCCCGAGGGTGTCAGCGCAATGGATTTCAGCCTTGATGCAGGTATGACAGGTCATCAGTTTTTTATTATGAAAAACAACAATGCCAGCGCCCTTGCTCATTATAATCCTGTTAATAAAAAACTTACCAGAGTAATCAAGCAGACCACCTATGGGATTGACCCCAGGAACGCCGAACAGACCTTTGCCCTTGAAGCCCTCATGAATCCTGATATACAACTTGTTTCGCTTACCGGCAAGGCCGGGACGGGAAAAACCCTTCTCGCGCTGGCATCTGCCCTCCATCAGCAGAAAAGATACAAACAGATTTTCCTTGCCCGTCCTATAGTACCTCTTGCCAACCGCGACCTGGGTTTTCTCCCCGGTGATATAAAAGAAAAAATGGATCCCTATATGCAGCCGCTGTACGACAACCTGACAGTCATAAAGCATAAATTCAGCACTCAGAGCCCCGAGTTCCTGCGCATCAACGATATGATGAAGGAGGAAAAGCTCGTGATCACTCCTCTCGCATATATACGGGGACGAAGCCTCTCAAGCATCTTCTTCATAGTTGACGAAGCCCAGAACCTTACTCCCCACGAAATTAAAACCATCATTACCAGGGCCGGAGAAGGCACGAAAATGATATTTACCGGCGACATTGAGCAGATCGATTCACCATACCTCGATACTGCTTCAAACGGATTGAGTTATCTTTCCGATAAAATGAAGGACCAGGAGATCTTTGCCCACGTAAACCTCGTAAAGGGGGAAAGGAGTTTCCTGGCCGAACTGGCCAGCAAACTGCTATGAAAGAGTCAAAAAGCGATTTATTGTACAGGTTGCTGGTTACTGGTTACTGGTTGCTGGTTGATTGAAAATGAATATATTAATTATTATTAACAGATTAAAATCAATTCTATGAAAAAGAGAACCTCACTTGTCATTACGGCTTCTGTTGTCATTCTGTTGGGAATAACCTGCAGTTTCTGCGGACAGACAAAACAGAAAAAAGAAGGTGCAAAGAGTAAGACACCGGAAACAGTTCAGTTATTCAACGGAAAAGACCTGAGCAACTGGGTTTTTCATCTGAGGGATCAATCGGTTGACCCTGCCACGGTGTTCACGGTCAGGGACGGTGTCATCCTTATCAAAGGTGATCCTTTCGGTTATATGAGGACGAAAGACTCATACTCCGATTATACGCTCCATGTCGAATGGCGCTGGCCGGTTGAACCGACAAACAGCGGTGTATTCGTACATGCACAGCCGCCAGACACCATATGGATCAAATGCATCGAATGTCAGCTGGCGAATGGCAATGCCGGAGACTTCGTATGCATGGGAGGAACCGACATGGCTGAAAGAATTAACAAATCTTCAAGAGTTGTCAGAAAGACGAATCCCTCTTCGGAGAAACCTGCCGGTGAATGGAACACCATGGAAGTTGTCTGCAGGGGCAATACCATTGAGGTCTCTGTCAACGGCGTGCTTCAGAACAGGGGCACTGAAGTCTCAATAACAGAAGGAAGCATCTGCCTCCAGAGCGAAGGCAGGGAGATCGAATTCAGAAACGTCTTTCTGACGAAACTGCAGGATTAACTGAAGCTTAGCCGGCAACAGGAGGGAGCTTCAGGAGGCTCCCCCGCCTATGGTGTAAGCAGTAAACAAAATGGAAACCCGTAAAAGAAAAGTAGCTTTTCATACACTTGGCTGTAAACTGAATTTCGCCGAGACATCAGCTATCTCACGTCTCTTTCCCGAAGATCAGTATGAAAGAGTGCAGGCAAATACCAGGGCCGACATTTATATAATAAATACCTGCTCCGTGACTGATTCTGCCGAAAGGAAATGCAGGCAGGCAGTCAGGAAATTCGTTGGTATGGCTCCCGATGCGTACATCGCCGTAGTTGGTTGCTATACACAGATCCGGCCTCAGGAACTTTCAGCCATACCCGGTGTGGATCTTGTCCTGGGTTCCAATGAGAAATTCAGTCTGACTGATTATTTGTCGGACACTACGGGAAGATTCCAGACCAGGGTACACTCAGGGGAGCTTTCTGATAATGACGTTTTTCATCCTTCCTTTTCAATAGGCGACCGCACCAGGTCGTTCCTGAAGGTGCAGGATGGCTGCGATTTCGGATGCTCATACTGCACTGTTCCGCTGGCGCGCGGCAGAAGCAGGAATCCGGAAATAAGAAGTCTTGTGGCCGATGCACGGAAGATCGCAGCGAGCGGGGTGAAAGAGATTGTTCTGACCGGAGTGAATACCGGCGATTTCGGAAAATCGACCGGAGAAAGCTTCACCTCACTCCTTTCTGAGCTGACCGCAACAACCGGGATTGAAAGATTAAGGATCTCATCCATAGAGCCGAACCTGCTTACTGACGAGCTGATCGACCTTACGGCACACAATAAAAAGATAATGCCCCATTTTCATATCCCGCTGCAGAGCGGATCAGACAAGATACTGAGGCTGATGGGAAGAAGATACGTATCCGGCGATTTTGCCGGACGCGTTGAAAGGATTAGGAAGATAATACCGTTCGCAGGCATAGGGGCGGATGTAATTGTGGGCTTCCCGGGGGAAACAGCTCCCGACTTTGAAGAGACTTACCTGTTTCTGAGGAGTCTGCCCCTCTCCTATCTTCATGTGTTCAGCTTTTCTGCCAGGCCGGGCACCAGGGCTGAGAAACTGCCCGGAAGAGTCAGCGATTCAGAAAAAACAAGACGAAGCAGGCTTCTTATCAGCCTTTCAAAAACAAAACAACTGGAATTCAACAGGATGAACCTTGGCCGGACAACAGAGGTCCTCTTTGAGCAGGTAAAAAGCGACGGGATGATCTCAGGTTTCACACCCAACTATATAAGAGCATGGCACCCCTGGAAAAGTGCACTTGCAGGTTCAGTAAAACAGGTAAGGCTGAAGGAGATCACTGTGACCGGAAAAGTAATTGTCGAAATAATCTAACAGACCGAAATGGACTTGAAAAATATTTGCACTGAAATGGTGGAGGCTGCCCGCGAAACAGCCCTTTTCATCCTTGGCGAGTCAAAAAAATTTGACAAGCGGAGTGTCGAGAGCAAAGGGCTCAATAATTTTGTGAGCTATGTCGACAGGGGCGCTGAAGAGATGCTTGTTGAAAAGCTGGGAACGATCATTCCGGAAGCAGGTTTCATAACTGAGGAGGGGACCTCGGAGAAGAAAGGTATCCGCTGGTCCTGGGTCATCGATCCGCTCGACGGCACAACCAATTTTATGCATGGGCTGCACCCCTACGCGATAAGCATCGGACTTACAGACAATGGTGAAGTCGTGGCCGGCGTGGTCTATGAAGTCTCCGGAAACGAAGTTTTCACCGCCTGGAAAAACGGAGGCGCCTGGCTGAACGGTGAGCCCATAAGGGTTTCTGATACGGATAAATTAAGCAGATCACTTGTCGCTACAGGCTTCCCGTATAGTAATTTTGAGAGGCTACCGGAATATATTGAGTGTCTGACACATTTCCTTAAGCACTCCCATGGTGTGAGAAGGCTCGGCTCAGCATCCGTCGACCTGGCCTATGTCGCCTGCGGAATATTTGACGCTTTTTATGAGTACGACCTTCACCTGTGGGATGTCGCGGCCGGGATGCTGATGGTAAGGGAAGCTGGGGGAATAGTCAGCGATTTCTCCGGAAACATGAATAAGCTGACCGGCGAGGAGATCATTGCAACAAATATGAATATATGGTCGGAAACAGTTGAAATTCTAAGTAATTTTATGCTGAAGGATTAATACCGGCAGGATGGGCTATATAGGATTTTATATTTTCTACGGAATCAACTGGATCATCACCCTGTTGCCCCTCAGGGTTCTGTATCTTTTTTCCGACATTCTGTTCATTCTGCTCTGCTACTTCCCCTCATACAGGAGGAAAATAGTGCTTATGAACCTCAGGAATTCATTTCCGGAAAAAACTGAAAAGGAGCTGTCGGTGATAGCCCGAAAATTCTACAGGCACCTTTCAGACCTGGTAATAGAGGCACTGAAGCTTACTCATATGAGCAACCAGCAGTTATTAAGAAGAGTTACACTATCCAATCCGGAGCTCCTGGAAAGGCTCTACAATGAAGGGCGTGATCTGATGGTTGTTCACAGCCATTACAATACATGGGAATGGCTGCTGGTAATGCCCTTATGGTTCAGGCACAAGGTTGTAGGAGTATACAAACCTCTTCAGAATCCTTTATTCAACAGGTTCCTGAACAACATCAGAGAAAAAAACAACAGTATCCTTACCCCGATGTCGGAAATTGTGAGAGTGATCATCAGAAATAGAAACAACAATATCAGGTCACTCTATGCATTGATGGCCGATCAGACCCCTGCAAAAAGTCAGATAAAGTACCGCACAACTTTTCTGAATCAGGATACCCCGGTATTCCTGGGACCGGAGAAGATCGCGGTGAAATATGACATGGCCGTGATCTTTTTCAACATGCAAAAAGTACGCAGGGGATACTATAATCTCACTGCAGAACTCCTTTTTGAGAAGACGGCAGGGCTGCCGGAATATCTGGTCACAGAGACTCATGTAAAACGGCTCGAGGAACTGATCAGGGAAAAGCCGGAGCACTGGATCTGGAGCCACCGGCGCTGGAAATACTAACGAACTTACACGGATGATCAAGACAGCTATCGTTATACTCAACTGGAACGGTCTCTCCTTCCTTAAGCTCTTCCTGCCTCAGGTAATTGAATATTCATCGGACCACGAGACACTCATCTGCGTTGCCGACAACGGATCAACTGACGGATCGGCTGAATGGGTTGCTGATAATTTAAGCAATGTGAAGCTAATCAGGTTTGAAAAGAACCACGGATTCGCAGGAGGATATAACCTTGCCCTGCAGCAGATTGAAGCAATGTATTTTGTACTTCTGAACTCCGATGTCCAGGTCACACAGGGCTGGCTCAGGCCAATGCTTGATTACATGGGCACTAACCCGGATGTTGCGTCATGCCAGCCAAAGATCCTGTCATATGATCGCCGCGACCATTTCGAATATGCCGGGGCAGCAGGCGGATTCATCGACAAATACGGATTCACTTTTTGCAGGGGCCGCATATTTGATAACATGGAAAAAGACACCGGGCAGTACGATACCATATCTGACATATTCTGGTCCAGCGGAGCTTGTATGATGGTCCGTGCTGAAGCTTTCACCGCTTGCGGCGGTCTGGACCCTGATTATTTCGCCCACATGGAAGAGATAGACCTTTGCTGGAGGTTTCACAACACCGGCCACAGGGTGGTCTCCATACCCGGATCAGTTGTTTACCACGTTGGGGGAGGGACCCTCTCCTATTCTTCTTCTTTCAAGACTTACCTGAACTTTCGTAATAACCTCTTCCTGCTCCATAAAAACCTCCCTGAAAAACAACTGTTTAAAATATTGTTTCTCAGACGGATCCTTGACGGACTGGCTTTGATCCGCTTTATGCTCAAAGGGCAGTTCAGAAATGCATTGTCAGTGGGAAGGGCACACCTCGGTTATTACAACAGTCTCGGAAAGCTAAGGGAGAAAAGAAAACGGACCATGAAGCGGGGGGAAGTACAAAATGATGACCTTATACTGAACAAGAGCATCGTTTTTGAGTTTTATATTAAAGGCTGTAAAACGTTCAGCAGTCTGTCAACAAAAGCAACTTAAGATGAAGAACTACCAGTTTTTAATATTCCTGACAATTGTACTCTCAATATATTCAGCTGCAAATATATACATCTATCTGAAAGGGTACAATGCAATACCGGGGTTCAGAACAGGCAGAATACTCTATTTCATTGTCTTTCTTCTTCTCGCGTCGACATTTGTCGCAGGAAAAATAATGGAGAGCCGGCACTCTTCGGTATTCTCGGATATCCTCAACATTATCGGAGGATTCTGGATGGGGTTTATCCTTTATGCATTCATGTTTCTGATTATCTCCGACTTAGCCGGGCTCTTCCTTCGTATAACGGGACTGGTAAACGACGGTAACATAATGATCTACAGAAAATGGGCCTACCTTTCCACTGTTACTCTCACGATTCTTCTGATAGCCGGAGGATTTATCAATGCGGTGATACCTGTGGTAAAGCACTACGATATTGCCATTGACAAGCCTGCCGGTGATGTTACATACATGAAGGTGGCGGCTGTCTCCGACATTCATCTCGGGAGCATCATACGCAAAAGGAGCATCAGGAAATTATCGGACATGCTCGACAGCCTTAAGCCGGATGCGGTGTTTCTGCTCGGTGATATTATTGACGGGGAGATAGGGCCTGTGCTGAGGGGTGATCTTCTGAAGTATTTCAGATGTCCGCACTGCGATGCAGGAATGTATGCGATTACCGGTAATCATGAGTTTATCGGAGGTGCGGAACGGACCGTTCCCTACAGCGAAAGCAAGGGGATAAGGATTCTGAAGGATGAGGTAGCCGAACTGCCGGGTGGCATACAACTGATCGGCAGGCTTGACAGGGATTCGCGCCGTTTTTACGGGAAGGAGCGCATGCCGCTTGAGGATCTTGTCAGGCTCGCAGACACCTCAAAACCGATGATCCTTCTTGATCACCAGCCCATTGGGCTGGATGAGGCTGAGAAAAACGGTATTGACCTTCAGCTGTCGGGGCATACTCACAACGGACAGATATGGCCCCTCAACTATATAACACGCATGGTGTACGAACTGAGCTACGGGTACGGGAAAAAGGGCAACACGCACTATATTGTCTCTTCAGGCTATGGTCTGTGGGGTCCGCGGATCAGGTCGGGCAGCCGTTCGGAAGTGGTCCTGATAAATATTACGTTTGGCCGGCCTGACAATGCAGGCAGCCAGAATCATAATAATTCATAAACCTTCTCAAGCGCAATACCGCGTGATCCTTTGACAAGGACCAGATATCCCTTTACCGGTTTGGTTTTCAGATGCACCATAAGGGAATCCGTTGAAGGAAATGCACTAAAACCATAATCCGCAGCATGTTTCTGAAAGAGCAAACCGGCAAGCAACACTTCAGTGTTCTTCATCCTGCGGAGTTCATTCAGGATTGAAATATGTTCCTCATCGCTTCTCTCACCAAGTTCAAGCATATCTCCGAGAATAACCATCTTCTTGTCTGAACCAGTTTCAGCGAACGACTCCAAAGCCAGCCTCATGCTCGCAGGATTTGCATTGTATGAATCACAGATAACCGTGTTGGCCGCTGTTTTCCTGACCTGCGACCGGTTATTCACAGGTTCATATTTCTCAACAGCATCAGCAATATCCTCCATTTCCACATCAAGGAACAGACCTGCTGCTATGGCCGTTCTGATATTCTCAAGATTATATTTACCAAAAAGTTTGCTCTTTATTCTGAAGGTTTTATGGTTGTGATAAACTTCAATTTCCAGGTTCAGTCCCGAGGACAGCAGGCTTACCTTCAGTTCGGTACCCGTAGGATCGGAAAGAGGAACAGCTCTGTTGATCAGTTTAAAGATCTTTTCCGTAAGGATGGGATCCCTGTCGTTATAGAGAGCTATGCCGTTTACCTTGCGCAGGTATTCATACAATTCGGTTTTTGCCTTCACAACTCCGTCAAATGAACCGAATCCATCGATGTGTGATGTTCCGATATTTGTTATTATACCGTAATCAGGCCTGGCTATCAGGCAAAGTGTACGTATTTCACCAATATGGCTGGCTCCCAGTTCCAGTACCATCATTTCTGTATCGGCGGGTGCGGCAAGTATTGTGAGAGGCACCCCGATGGTATTGTTGAAATTGCCTTTTGTGCAGTGCACCCTGTATTTCTTTCCGGCAATGGCGGCAATCAGCTCCTTCGTAGTTGTCTTGCCATTGGTGCCTGTTATGGCGAGAACCGGTACCTTTAGTTCTTTACGGTAATGTGTCGCCAGTGCCTGAAGTTCATAAAGACAGTCGTCGACAAGGATGGTTTTCTCCGATTCGTATGCCGGATCATCTATAACCGCCCATGAGGCTCCCTTCTCAAGTGCCTCGGAGGCAAATTCATTCCCGTTGTAATTTTCTCCCCAGAGTGCAAAAAAGAGCTCTCCCTTTTTAACTGTCCGTGAATCTGTCGAAACTCCGGCGGATTGCCGGAAGATCTGGTATAGCTGATCTGTGTTCATATCTTAAAAAAATGCCTCATTATGGTGGCATAATGAGGCTGTTATCACAAGCATTTGTTTTTTCATAAACCTGAGGGACTGCCCACTCTGATCATCGCGCATCTGAAGCCGATATCATCGCGGCAGCTCTCCTGATCGAGAAACCTTCTGGTCGAGGGATTAAGCCAGTAGGCTCTGTCTTTCCATGAACCGCCTTTATAAACGCGGGCGTTATCGTTGATAAGTGTAACAAAGTCGGTTTCATCCTGGGCATACATTCTCAGAGATCCGGGCCTGTTGTCTTCCGTGGTCCAGTCGGCCGATGTTGATATTGATGATCCAAGGTCACCGTCGCGGTAATTCCTGTAATCACCCTTCTGATAGTTGTATCTGTCAGCTACATCAATATCCTTGACAGTGTCGATATAAAGGCGGCCCAGACGGTCCTTTGCAACGATGCTGCCGTTTGCATCTCTTCTGAGATCGGTGAAGACATTGCCCCTGAAAGGGTTAAAACCATCGACATCCTGGAACGAGAGAGGACGGTAAACATCCTGAACCCATTCATTTACATTTCCTGACATGCAATAGAGACCGTAATCGTTTGGCCAGTATGCTTTCACTTCGGTTGTAATGCTCCCATTGTCGTTAAGGCTTCCGGCCACTCCCATCATATCGCCTCTGCCCCTTACAAAGTTGGCCATCATCTCGCCCCTGTTCCTCCTGGCGGCGTTTCTCACGTTGTGTCCATCCCACGGATATATTCTTCTTTCATAAATTCTCTCATCATAGGTGTTGCCGCGCAGGGCATAGGCGGCAAATTCCCACTCAGCCTCTGTAGGTAACCTGTATGCCGGAAGAAGGATACCATCTTCAAAATTGGTACGTCTTTCCGTCTGATTGGGGTTCAGGCTTGGTCTCAGCTGATTGACCACTCCCTCGTACTGCCCCGCAAGGTATGCCTCAGTATTGAAGTTCTTCTCGTTCAGCTGGTTGGGGTCGGGATTGAGTTCTCCCTCATTGATAAGCAGCTGCTCGTTGACCCTGTCGGTCCTCCACAGACAGTAATCATTGGCTTTAACCCAGCTCACTCCCACAACCGGATAATTGTTGTAGGAAGGATGGCGGAAGTAATACTGAACATAAGGATCGTTGAATCCCATGGGGCTCCTCCAGACCAGCGTGTCAGGCAAAGCCCTCCTGTACACCTCGGGGTAGTCCTTATATACTCTTCTCAGCCAGAAAAGATACTCCCTGTAATCCACATTCCTGATCTCCGTCTCATCCATATAGAATGACGACACTGTAACCGTTTTGGGTTCATTGTTCCAGTCAAACATTACATCCTGCTGCACTCTGCCCATGGTAAAACGGCCTCCCTCAATAAGCACGAGGCCGGGACCAGTCTGCTGTTCGGCTCCGAGAGTGACCTCAAACCCCCCGTTGTCGGGATCGTTGTATCTCCATCCTGTTGTGGATGAGACATTTGCACCCCTCTTGGCGCTATTGCAGGAAAAAAGAATCAATGCAGCCAATACTACAACCGGCAAAGCTCTGAATCTATACATAATGCGTTTAGTTTTATGACTTTAATAAGATCTCAAATATACAAACATTCCGGACACAATATTTTTCAATCATCAAATATAACTACAATTCAGGATAATTTATTGTTTTGATGTTGTAACTTTTTTTAACATTCCCCAGCCTGAACGACACCCCGGTCTGGTGAAGCAGAGAAAATGGCATGAAAGTGTTGCGGGCACTGACATTAAACAGGTAGTTATAACCAATGTCAAGCCTTCCCGTGCTGATGTAAAATCCTGTTTGCAGATCAATATTGCCATTATTGCCAGCATTAACTACAGCATTGATCTTCAGATACCTGGTACCGGCCGCCATTCCGGCTCCGGCAACTAGGTAATCTCCCTGCAGTTCAGCAAACGCCATTGGCTGCAGCACAAAGCCTTTTCTCTCATTGATTTCCAGATCTGCCGACAGATGGACAAATAGTTTTCTGTCAATCCTCTCCTCAGGTGATTCCGATTCAGACAGATAAGGCTGAGCGAGATGGTTAAGGGAGAAACCTCCGGTGAACCTGCCTGCAATAAAAATGAAACCTGTGCCGATATCGAAAAATGCCCTGCCTGTGTTCACCAGCAACTCAGCTGAAGGATATGCGACCACCCCTGTGGGATCTATCTGATCGGGCAGGATTGCTCCTCCGAACCTGAACGACCGGTGACAGACGGATGCCGAGAGCCCTGCATTGATGTAAAAATCCCTGCCTGCCTGGAGAAAGTAGGCATAGGATAATCCTCCTCTCATATCATTCAGTATGCCTCCAAGATAGTCATTTGACAGTGTGACCCCTATGCCGCCGTGAAGCGCCTCGGCATATGTGTCGTACGACAGATAGACGGAGTGAAGGTTAAAGCTGTTGCCCGGATAAAAGTTCATATAGGACAATCTCAGTTTGCCCTCCCCGTCGCTTCCTGCCGAAGCAGGGTTTTTCATTATTATGGTCTGGTAGCCGGGGCCATACCAGGTATCCTGCCCGCCGGCCCGGGAAACGGCTGCCACGAGAAAAACCAGTATGAGTGAGATCCTCGGAATCATATGAACAGAAGTTGCAATATCAACGTTCCTACACCGTTATTATTTTAGCCCCGAACTATATGAAGTACAAAATAAGGAAAAAGAAGAAGTACTTCAGTATCTTTACCTCCGATAATGATCAGATTTCTTAAGATACTGTTTCTTTTTTCCCTGGCTGACATAACAGGTCTGCGGGCACAGGCGACAAGGGAGAGTTTTGCAGAATCATCGGTCCTTGCCTCCGGCAGGTGGTTCAGAATGGCTGTCACCAGCGATGGTGTTTACAGGATAAATTACAGCCGGCTGGTCTCCCTGGGACTGGATGATCCATCCGATCCGGCGATCTACTGCAATAACATGGGCCAGCTTTCCTACTATAATAATGATACCGGGGCCGACAACCTTGTTGAGACCGCTGTTCACCTTGAGACGGGCAGCGACGGGATCTTCAACGAAGGCGATTATCTTCTGTTCTACGCGCAGGGCACCCACAGGTGGATCTATGACGAAGAGTCGGGAAATTATGACTTCCTTAGACATAATTATTCCGACACTGCCTGGTATTTCATAACTTCAGGCAACGGCAGGGGCAGACGTATCGGAACCGCAGAAGCGCCGGACCAGCCGGCAAACCACACCTCCGATGTTTCTGATGGTCTGTTCATTCATGAATATGAATCAGAGAACATCCTCAGATCGGGAAGGGAATGGTATCAGCCTGTCGCGATTAATGGATCAGTTACTGTTGATCCCTCCTTTAACAGTTTAGTGCCCGGCGAGGAGATCAGGCACACCATCAGGGTACTGGCAAGAGCGTCGGTTCAGACCATCTTCAGGTTCCGCGAAGGGGAGACGATTCATGATGCCCTCATGCTGCCTCCTGTAACCCTTTCTTCCTCAACAGGAACGTATGCACAGATTGCAACTGTAACGGGTTCGCACATCCCCTCCTCATCATCCCCTGTTTATGAGATGAGGTATTTCAACAACGGGGAGTCAGGTGCCAGGGCCTGGGTGGATTATGTCAGACTGCATGCCAGAAAGAGAAATATATATATGGGTGATCCGATGCATATTTCTGATTCACGGTCGGTTGCACCGGGAAGGATCACCGAATTCAGCATGGACAACGCTGCACAGGACATAATAATATGGGACGTTACCGATCCCACAGAACCTGAAATGGTATCTTACTCTGTCTCCGGAACAGGGGGCAAGCTGAAATTCATTTCCGGCACTGAGAGCCTTAAGAGATTCTGTGTATTTACTGCCGCCGGGGCACCTGCCCCCGTTCTGATCACAGACAGGATTAAAAACCAGGATCTTCGCGCTTCCGGTCCTGCCGAAATGATAATCGTTACACACCCCCTCTTCAGCGAATATGCCGGCCGGCTTTCTGCAATTCATCTGAATAACAGCGGATTGGTCTCTCAGGTAGTTACACCCGCAGAGATATACAATGAGTTCTCAGGAGGTATACCCGATCTGGTTGCAATCAGGAATTTCCTGAGGATGAAATACCTGAAACAACAGGGTAGCACGCGGCCCCTGAAATATCTCCTTCTCTTCGGCGACGGGTCGTTTGAGAACAAAACACCTCCGCCCGGCAACCCCTGCTTCATCCCGACATGGCAGACAAAAAACTCAAATGTCTATATATCGTCCTACACATCTGACGATTTCTTTGGTTTGCTCGGGGAGAACGAAGGGGAGGATTACGGCACTGAGGATATAGGTATCGGAAGATTGCCGGTCTCTGACACGGTTCAGGCAGGAATTATGGTATCCAAAATAAGCAGATATCTTAATGATCCTGACATGGGGAGCTGGAAAAATGTGATATGCCTTGTAGCCGATGACGAGGACGGCAATATTCATATGTCTGATGCAGAAGGCCTTGCAGCACTCATTGAAGAAAAATACCCTGCCATCAATACAGACAAGATTTACCTCGATGCCTACCCGCAGGTCACATCCGTGAACGGGCAGTCGTACCCGGCCGTGACAAAGGCGATCAGCGACCGTGTGAACAGTGGCTGTCTGATCTTCAATTACACGGGCCACGGGAACGAGATCGGCCTGGCGCATGAAAGGGTGGTGAAACCCGAAGATATTCTGTCGTGGCAAAACGGCCGGAGACTTCCACTTTTTATTACCGCGACTTGCGAATTCAGCCGGTTTGACGATACCGATTATAATTTTGTGACCGGGATAAGATCAGGCCGGAATTCAGCCGGGGAGACACTTCTTCTGAGAAAGGACGGGGGAGCCATTGCTTTGATGTCGACAACGCGCCTGGCATACTCGGCACCCAATTATACACTTAACAGGAACATTTATGATGCTGCCCTTGAACCGGATCCTGAAGGCAGAGCCAGAAGACTGGGCGATATAATAAGGATAGCAAAGAACAACTCGGGTGGCGGGACCAATAAGAGGAACTTCATGCTGCTCGGCGATCCTGCCCTGCGCCTCGCTTTCCCCTGGAACGGACAGGTCGTAACCGATTCCATCAACGATATGCCTGTTACCGGTGCCACCGACACTCTTAAAGCTCTGTCTCTTGTTACCATTTCGGGCCGGATCGAGTCATCCCCCGGGCAGACGGACGGCTCCTTCAACGGTACCCTGGCAACTATCGTGTTTGACAAGGAAACCAAAATGAAGACGCTGGCCAACGACGGTGGCCCGGTGATGGAGTTCAGGCTTAGGAACAATATACTCTTCAGTGGTAAAACAAGGATCGTAAACGGGAAATTCAGATTTACATTTATGGTGCCGCGCGAACCGGACTATTCTTATGGACCGGGCAAGATCAGCTACTATGCTTTCAATGACGAAACTGACATAACCGGCAGTTTCAGTGATATCATTGCCGGAGGGTTCAGTGGCCAGACCTTAACTGATACAACAGGACCCGTGATAAAACTCTACTTCAATGACACCCTTTTCAGGGACGGGGGCATAACTGATGCTTCTCCCGAACTCCTCGCGATAATCGAGGATGAGGCCGGAATAAACAGATCCGGAGCGGGCATAGGTCACGACCTGACTGCTTATCTGGATGGTGACAGGAATAGTTCAATCAACCTTAACAGTTATTTTGAGAACGATTTTGACACTTACAGCAGAGGCACGATAAGATACCCTTTTACAGGACTGAGCGATGGCACCCATACGGTTACCCTGAAAGCCTGGGATAATTATAATAATTCATCTGAAGAGACTATCACTTTTATAGTAAAAACTGATGCGGGCTTCATTTTAAGGAACCTTATGAACTACCCTAATCCCTTCCTGAACGAAACTCATATAACCGCCGGGCATAACCGTCCGGGTGAAGGGATATCGGTTACGATAACCATTTACAACATGGCAGGTGGTGTGGTCAGGATCCTGAAGGAAAACCTTCCGCCAAATGGTTACCAGCTCCCGCCTGTTGTCTGGGATGGAAACGACAGCGGCGGCAACAGGGCAGGAAGAGGACTCTATTTATACAGGGTAACAGCCTCGGCCGGAACGGGCGAAAAAGCAGTCATCTCGGGCCGGCTGATCATTTTATAACTGACACACAATATCCGGCGGAAATATTTGTTTTATATTTGCGAAATCTATAAAAACATCATAATCTAAATGAAAAATAAGGCGATTGCACTACTTTTAGCTTTCATCCTTGTTTCCGGTATGTCAAAGTTGTCATCACAGGATCCGGATGTTCTTAATGCCATACAAACCGTGGTACCTTTTCTTACAATTGCTCCGGATTCCAGATCGGGAGCAATGGGTGATGCCGGTGTTGCAACAAGTCCGGATATCTTCAGCATGCACTGGAACCCCTCGAAATTTGCATTTATCGACGGCACAGGTGGCGTTGGGATATCATATTCTCCCTGGCTGAGGAACCTCGTGCCGGATATTGATATTGCCTATCTTTCGGGCTACAGCAGAATAGACAGCAGGCAGGTGATCAGCGGCAGCCTTCTCTATTCGTCGCTTGGCGACGTGGTTTTTACAGATGAGTATGGAAACATGATGCAGGTTTTTAAAGCTAATGAGTTTTCAATCGACGTAGGCTATTCACGGCTTTTCTCGGAGAAATTTTCCGGGGGAACAGCCTTCAGGTTTATTTATTCAAACCTTACGGGCGGCTACTATTCAGGAGGTGAGGCAACAAAACCAGGGATTTCCTTCGCCGCCGACATTTCAGGATACTATCAGACAGATGCGACTCTTTTCAGCAAGGATGCCCTGTTTGCATTTGGTGTTAATTTCGCGAATATTGGCTCGAAGATGAGTTATTCTGATTCCCAGACTTCCGATTTCATCCCGATGACACTGAGGCTCGGGACCTCGGGAACGATTGATCTTGATAATTTCAACCAGCTGACACTCACCATAGATCTGGGTAAATTTCTTGTTCCCACACCCCCGATATATAATGCCGATATGGAGATCGTGGCAGGAAAGGACCCGAATGTATCAGTACCGGTAGCCATATTTCGTTCCTTCTACGATGCACCCGGAGGATTCAAAGAGGAGATGCGCGAGATAACTTATTCCTTTGGAACGGAGTACTGGTACAACAATCAGTTTGCCATAAGGGCAGGTTATTTCCACGAGCACCAGACCAAGGGTAACCGCAAATACTTCACCGCAGGCGCCGGCTTCAGGCTTAAAGGGTTCACCATCGATTTCTCCTACCTTATGCCGAGGACGAATAACCATCCACTCGCACGAACACTCCGCTTTTCGCTCTCGTTCGACATTAATTCAATGAGGTCCGTAACGACTCCCTCCTGATGAAAATACGTATCGGGCAGGGTATTGATTTCCACCGGCTCGCGAAAGGACCGGATCTGTGGCTCGGAGGTATCAGGATCCCTTCAGAACTGGGCTGTATTGCCCACTCCGACGGGGATGTCCTTCTGCATGCTCTGTGCGATGCCATTCTGGGCGCGGCCGGACTAAGGGATATCGGCTTCCACTTCCCCGACAGCGATGTATCATTCAGGAATATCGACAGCAAAATTCTTCTTAAAAGAAGCTTTGAACTGATCAGGGAGAAAGGATTCACTGTGGTGAATATCGACAGCACCGTATGCCTAGAGAAGCCGAAGATCTCAGACTTTATACCGCAGATGAGAGAGGCAATTTCTGCAATTCTTGAAACCGCTCCGGAAGATATCTCAATTAAGGCGACAACAACTGAAAAGCTTGGTTTTACAGGCCGCGGAGAAGGCGTTGCTGCTATCGCTGTGGCATTGCTTCGTCAATAATATTATCGTCAGCTATATAAGGGATGGTTACACGGAGCCCGGGAGTTCTTTCCATCTCCCTTTTGATGGCTTTAAGTGCACCCTGGTTGCGTGCCCAGCTCCGCCGTGCAATGCCGTTGTTCACATCCCAGTGGAGCATCATCCTTAACCTTGTTCCGGCGTCTTCGGACCCGTCGAGCACCATCCCGAAGCCACCGTTTATCACTTCGCCCCAGCCTACTCCTCCCCCGTTATGGAGCGATACCCATGTTGCACCCCTGAAGGCGTCGCCGATAACATTATGAACAGCCATGTCGGCGGTGTACTTCGAACCGTCAGTAATGTCAGAGGTCTCCCTGAAGGGCGAATCTGTGCCTGAGACGTCATGATGGTCGCGCCCTATTACGACAGGAGCCGAAATTTCCCCTGATCTTACTGCGTTGTTAAAAGCGCCTGCAATGGCTGTTCTGCCTTGTGCATCAGCGTAGAGGATCCTTGCCTGTGACCCGACAACGAGACTGTTCCTTCCTGCCTCGTTTATCCAGTGTATATTATCGGCCATCTGCTGCCTGATATCATCCGGAGCCTCTTTCATCATACCGGAAAGGGTTTCGGAGGCGATCCTGTCGGTTATCTCAAGGTCCGAAGGATCGTTTGAGCAGCACACCCATCTGAAGGGGCCAAAACCATAATCGAAGCACATCGGTCCCATGATATCCTGAACATACGAAGGGTACCTGAACTCTCCATCAGGATTCAGTACCTCGGCACCTGCCCGTGATGCCTCAAGCAGGAAGGCATTCCCGTAATCAAAGAACCTGGTTCCCCTTTCAGTGTGGCGGTTGATGGCCCTGACCTGTCTCCTGAGTGATTCCTTTACGAGCTCCCTGAACCTGTCAGATTCGGCTGACATTATCCTGTTTGATTCTTCAAAGCTCACGCCGGCAGGATAGTAACCTCCGGCCCAGGGGTTATGAAGGGAAGTCTGGTCAGAGCCCAGGTCAACCAGTATCTCCTCCTCAGCCAGTCTCTCCCACAGGTCGACTATGTTCCCGTTAAAGGCAAGCGATGCGACCTCATTGCCGGCTCTCGCTTTTCTTACCCTTTCAATCAGGAGATCCATGTCAGCATAAACCTCGTCCACCCACCCCTGAGCATGGCGCTTATCCATTGCCCGGGGGTTGATTTCCGCAATAACGGATGTAACACCGGCAATCGACGCCGCTTTAGGCTGAGCTCCCGACATGCCGCCCAGTCCGGAGGATACGAAAAGCAAGGGTCGTGCAGCGCTTCTGATCCCTGCCAGCTTTCTTGCGGCATTCATGATGGTAATGGTCGTCCCATGAACTATCCCCTGCGGACCGATATACATATATGAACCTGCTGTCATCTGCCCGTACTGGGAAACACCCAGTGCATTGAATTTTTCCCAGTGATCATGTGATGAATAGTTCGGGATCACCATTCCGTTGGTTACCACCACCCGCGGCGCACCGGGGTGCGAGGGAAAGAGTCCTGCAGGATGGCCGGAATAAATGACAAGCGTCTGTTCGCCGGTCATTTCCGACAGATACTTCATTGTAAGCCGGTACTGTGCCCAGTTCTGAAATACGGCCCCGTTACCGCCATAGGTAATCAGCTCATGGGGATGCTGGGCAACCGAAGGATCGAGGTTATTCGAGATCATCAGCATAATCGCAGCCGCGTCGCGCGACCGGTATGGAAAGTCGTCGATATGGCGCGCCTTAATCTGATAGCCGGGACGGAACCGGTACATATAGATCCTCCCGTACTCCTCAAGCTCCCGGAAAAACTCGCCGGCAAGAGTCTGATGAAACTTATGGGGAAAATACCTTAATGCGTTTTTTACAGCCAGTCTCTTCTCTGCGGATGAGAGAATATCCTTTCTTTTAGGAGCATGGCTGATATCAGGGTCGAAAGGGCGGACCTCAGGCAGGCTTTCGGGAATCCCTTCCGCGATCATCCTCTTAAATTCCGCGGCATTCATGATTCAGGAAAAGATAAAAAATATCAGGACGGGATCGTATTCCCTAACCTCTTCTAAATCTGGCTCTCCTTGATGATTTCGTCATCCACGAGGATGCGCCCGCAATATTCGCAGACTATGATCTTCTTCCTCGATTTAATATCAAGTTGTCTCTGCGGGGGAATCTGGTTAAAACAGCCGCCGCAGGCGTCGCGCTGGACAGTAACAACAGCGAGGCCGTTCCTTGCATTGGAGCGGATCCTTTTATATGCTGTAAGAAGTCTCTCTTCTATGACCTGCTGGATAGTCTCTGAACTGTTATACAATCCTTCCTCTTCCTTCTGGGTATCCGAAATAATTTCCTCCAGCTCATTCTGCTTGTTCTGCAGATCAGATTTCTTCTCATTGAGGATCGCTTCTGAATCGGCTATCACCAGTTTCTTCTCATCAGCCTGAATAGTGAACTCCTTAATCTTTTTATTGAATAATTCAATTTCAAGATTCTGATATTCAATCTCTTTCGAAAGAGAATCATACTCGCGGTTATTTCTGACGTTGTTCTGCTGTTCTGCATACTTTTTAATCAGGCCTTCGGCTTCAGTGATCTCATTGTTCTTCTTTGAAATTGATTTTTCAAGAGTGACGACCTCTTCCCTCAGGTTGCCAAGCCTGGTCTCGAGTCCGGCAATTTCATCTTCAAGGTCCTGAACCTCAAGAGGCAGCTCACCCCTCAGCGTCTTGATCTTATCTATCTCTGAATCAACCAGCTGCAGTCTGAATAATGCTCTGAGTTTTTCCTCAACCGAGATCTCGGTTTCGTATGATTTTGTTTTTTCCATCTTAAAGATAATTTATCGGATTGCTGTTTATATTTGAAAACCGGAGTGCAAATTTAGGGAATTTTTTGATAATTAGATCGTACAGGATCTCTGTTGCGAATTTTTCGGTCTCAAAATGTCCGGCATCGATCAGGAGGATCCTGCTGCCGGCTTCCATAAATGTATGGTATCTGACATCTCCGGTAATGAAAGCGTCCGCACCCGACCTTATTGCATCGCTCAGAAGCGACGACCCCGACCCTCCGCACAGAGCGGTCATTATCACCGGCCGGCCGGTCAGTCCGGAATGCCTTATGCATTTTGAACCAAAAACCGATGAAACCATCTCCAGCAGAGCCTTTTCCTCCACCGGTTCCGCAAATTCACCTTTGCATCCGAGCCCTTCCTCCGTAGTGTCGTTTGCCAGGGTGTAAATATCAAAAGCTGGTTCCTCGTAGGGATGAGAGCCTCTCAGCGCCTTTACGACACTCTCTTTAAGGTGGGAGAACATGATTGTCTCAAAACGGATCTCCTCCTCATGGTGGATCTTCCCTTTTTCACCCACGAAAGGAGAACTGTCCGGTCCTGCCCTGAAGCTGCCTGTTCCGGTTAAGGTAAAACCGCAATAATCGTAATTGCCGATCAGGCCTGCCCCGGCTCCGAAAACTGCATCCCTCACCCTGTCGATATGCGATACTGGCACGAAAGTGACAAGTTTCAGCAATCTATCCCTGAGCGGTGCCAGGGGTGTGACATTGCTGAGGCCAAGTTTTTCAGCCATTTTTCTGCTGACACCATTCCTGAAGACATCGAGGCTGGTATGGGAGGAGTAGATCGCAATATCATTCCGGAGAGCCTTGATTATTATCCTGTCGGTCTGTGAACTGCCGGTAATTTTCTTAATACCGGTGAATATAAGGGGGTGGTGCGAGATGATCATCTGACTGTTTTCTGCAATCGCCTCATCCACAACCTCTTCGGTGATATCGAGGGTTAAAAGGGCTGATGATATTTCTTTTTCCGGGTTTCCGATCTGGAGTCCGGAATTATCCCATGACTCCTGGAATGACAGTGGTACGGTAGTGTCTATCCAGTATGCTATATCTTTTACTTTCATAGATAAATCACTTAATATCTGAGTTTATTTATATATAAGATGCTTTGATAACCTAAGTTGCTGGTTGCTGCCCGCCGTCGCCGCCACCGTCGCTAAAGCTACGGTGGCCAAAGGAGGCTTTGGCGGGTAAGAGTTGCTGGTTGCTGGTTAACCGATCACCGATTACCGATTACCGATTACTGATCACTGATCACCAAAGAACCACTAAACGGCAACCTGAAATAAATATATGTCTGACACCAGACGGGTATCAGACATTATCCCGCAGTTCAAGAAGCACCGACCTGATCCTCTGAAGCGATTCGCCGATCTGATGCTTGTATTCAGCCTCATCCCACCTGGCTGACATCTTCTTTTTAACACCCGAAAGGGTCATGCCTTCCTCCTTAAGAAGATGATGGATTATCCTCAGGTTCCTGATATCCCCGGCAGTAAACATCCTGTTGCCCTTCTTGTTCTTCATGGGTTTCAGAATATCAAACTCGTTCTCCCAGAACCTTACGGTCGATACCGGCACCCCAAGCATCCTTGCCGTCTCGCCAATGGTGTAATAAAGCTTCTCAACCTGTTTTTCCTTGTATGGCATATTTCCTGTGTAAATGAGGGTAAGGAGGGCTAATCGAATGACTGGCCTGTTTTAGAAGCGATCTCAACCATTCTTTCATATTCCCAGGCAGTAAGATCGTTGAAGTAATAATTGACAGGATCCACGTAAGCGCCGTTAAGCTTGACCTCATAGTGCAGGTGGGGTGCCACCGACATACCGGTGTTACCCACAAAACCTATCACATCGCCTCTTTGCACTTTCTGGCCTCTCCTGACATTAAATCCGTCGAGATGGGCATAAAGCGAAGTATATCCGAATCCGTGATCGATGATGATGTGATTGCCAAGCCCCCTTTTCGAGGCGAGTACGGCTGTTACTACTCCGTTGCCCGTGGAGTAAATATCCGTTCCGGAAGGAGCCGTGAAATCCATGCCTGAATGGAACTTAATGATCTTGTAAATCGGATGTATCCTGAGCCCGAACCCCGAGGCCGTGCGCGTAAGATCCCTGTTGGAGATAGGCATTATTGCGGGGATACACTTCAGCATCTCCTCTTTATCCCTTGCAAGACCAATAAGCTCATCGAAGGATCTCGACTGGATATAGACCTGTTTCCTTATCCTGTCAAGCCTTTTGGCGGTCTCAAGAACGATGGCTGAATTATTAAATCCTTCTAACTCCTTGTACCTGTTCACTCCGCCGGTACCACCCTCACGCAATGTCGAATGAACCGGTTCGGCTTCGAAAATTGTCCTGTAAAGATTATCATCCGTCTCCTGAAGGTGACTGATAACCTTTTCGATGTTTCCCATCTCCTTCTGCATAAGAGTGTACTGGATCGTCATCTGTTCAATCTCGCGTTTCAGAGCTTTCTCTTCAGGCGAATCAAACAAAATGGTAAAAATGAAGCCATAAACTGCCGCAACGATCAGGGAACCTGTAAAATAAGCCAGAAACCTAAGCAATACGGCTTTGTAGCTAAGACGTACCCTGTCAAAGCTTAAGGAGTCGGGATTGAACTTATATCTTGTTTTGGCCATTTTGCAGCAAAGATAAAAAAATTGGTCAGATCTTTGAAAAAAGTGATAATGACCCGATACATCTGACTCTGCAGAAACCGGTTATCTGAGCCTCAATCCTGAGGTCAGCGTTTGTATCGTCTCAAAATATTCCTCCTCGCTCAGATCGTTATTGAAATAATGGAGCGGGTTCCTGTTCTGACCATACATATCGATCTGATAATGAAGATGAGGCCCGGATGATGTGCCTGAACTGCCGCTCAGGCCTATCAGGTCCCCCCTTTTAACATTCATGTCCTGAGATACTTTAATACTGCTCAGATGTCCGTATGTTGTCTGAAATCCATAACCATGATCGATTACGACGTAGTTCCCGAATCCTCCGTAGCTCCATCCGGCCTTAATAACTTTTCCTGATCCGGTTGCAAAAACTTCAGTTCCGTAAGGGGTATTGAAATCCTGTCCGTGATGCCATTGTGGTGTTCCGAGGACCGGATGTCTCTCCCTGAATTTCAAACCGTCTCCAAGCCGGTAGATGGGATTTACCGGGCTGATGTACGGAAGATATTCCATCTCCCGTTTCCATTCATTTTTTCTCTCCTCAACGATCCTGAAAGATTCGATCTGGATGTTCGTCCTGCTTTTGATCTCTTCCGTCCGGGCCCTGAAACGTATCATAAGACCGGAGTTTGTATAACCGTAAAGATCCATGAATCTGTCAACACCTCCGAACCCGGGGTTCCTCACAGACCCGGGAATGCTGTCCATGTCAAGTATCGGCCGGTAAAGGACATCATCGGAAGCACTCAGCCGGCTGAGGGCTTCCATCGACTGGTCCATCTGTCGCCCGAGCATTGAATACTGCAGTTTCACATTGGAGAGCTCCTGCTGAAGCATTTTATCCTTGGGTGACCCGAAAAAATGGTGAAAGAGCGAGACGTACAAAATCGTTACGGCAACAGAGGCAAGTGCCCAGAAAAGGAGGCGCCTTATTCTGATCTTCCAGGGAAGACTTACTTGCTTGAATTGCAGATCGTTGAGGTCGAGAAAATAATTCCGGTCACGCATCCGGGTTAACTGTTATTCCAACTTTTTCTTGCTTAAGCGACAAATCTAAATCAAATAAATTAATTTTACAATCAATTTTACGGGTTATTTCCATTATTATATGATTGCTACGATTAAGGCTCAGGAGCTGAGGAATTTTTTTCTTGAATTTTTCCGGTCGAAGGGGCACCTTGTTGTTCCTTCTGCTCCTATGGTTGTCAGGCACGATCCCTCCCTGATGTTCACCAACGCAGGGATGAATCAGTTCAAGGACATATTTCTCGGCAACCAGCAGCCTCTGAACAAAAGGATTGCGAACTCCCAGAAATGCCTGAGAGTGTCAGGCAAGCACAACGATCTTGAGGAGGTGGGACATGACACTTATCACCACACAATGTTTGAGATGCTCGGTAACTGGTCGTTCGGCGATTACTTCAAGAAGGAAGCCATTGAATGGAGCCGCGAATTGCTTGTCGACAGGCTCGGGATACCCGAGGACAGGATCTACGTTACCATCTTTGAGGGCAATAAGCGGGAGAATGTCCCGCGCGATGATGAGGCATTTAAGTGTTGGGAGAATTGCCTGACTGATCCCTCCGGCAGGATACTTGAAGGCTCTAAGAAAGATAATTTCTGGGAGATGGGGGAAACAGGACCCTGCGGACCCTGTTCGGAAATTCATGTCGACATAAGGGATGAGGAGGAGCGGAGAAAAGTGCCCGGCCATCTGCTTGTGAACAAGGGAGACCCGCAGGTTATTGAAATATGGAACCTCGTATTCATCCAGTATAATCGCCGGTCCGACGGGAAGCTTGAAGCACTGCCATCGAAACATGTGGATACAGGCATGGGCTTTGAAAGGCTTTGCATGATCCTGCAGGGAGTCAAATCGAACTACGACACAGATCTTTTTCAGCCGGTAATAAAGGAGATCTCAAAGATAACGGGGAAGGAGTATGGAGTAAGGAACACCTGGGACGTTGCTATGCGGGTCATTGCCGATCACCTCAGGGCAGTAGCCTTCTCGGTCGCCGACGGGCAGCTTCCTTCGAACAACAAAGCAGGCTATGTCATCAGGAGAATTCTGCGAAGGGCAGTGAGATACGGTTATAATAACCTTGGCATGGAAGAGCCGTTCATCCATCGTCTTGTTCCTGTGCTCTCAGAGACAATGGGCAGTTACTACCCTGAGCTTGAGGCCGGCAAGGATCAGATATCCAGAATAATATACGAGGAAGAGAACGCCTTCCTGAAAACACTGGGACGCGGTCTCCGGCTGATCGAAAAAACGATCTCTGACCTTAAAACAGAGGGCACGGCACTTCTGCCCGGGAAAACGGCATTCGAGCTGTACGACACTTTCGGGTTTCCGGTCGATCTTACCCGCCTGATCCTCAGGGAACAGGGGATGGAACTTGATGATCCAGGATTTGAGAATGAGATGAAGAATCAGAAGAAACGGTCGCGGGAGGATGCTTCAGTCGAAGCCGGCGACTGGATAACCGTACGGGATACCGGGAGCACCCTTTTCACAGGTTATGAAACGACCGAAGATGATGTGCTGATCACAAGATACAGGAAGGTGAATCAGAAGGGGAAAGAGGCATACCATATCGTTTTCGACAGAACACCCTTTTATGCCGAGGCCGGAGGACAGGCAGGCGACTCGGGTATTCTCCGTTCAGCGGATGAATCCATTGTGATAAAAGATACCATAAAGGAAAACAACCTTATCATACACCTCTCTGAAAAGATGGTTTCTGATCCGACGGGTCCCTTCAAGGCTATCGTCGACCGGGAAAAACGACAGATGACCGCGGGAAACCATACTGCCACTCATCTCCTTCATTACGCATTAAGGGCCGTTCTTGGCAACCATGTTGAACAGAAGGGGTCGCTTGTTACACCCGACAGGCTCCGGTTCGATTTCAGCCATTTCAGCAAGCTTACAAGAGATGAAATTGAAAAGATCGAAGGGATGGTAAACCACCTCGTCAGGCAGGACCTGAACAGCAAGGTGACTGACGGCCTGCCGGTGGGAGAGGCAAAAGCCATGGGAGCAATGTCGCTCTTCGGTGAGAAATACGGGGATACCGTAAGGGTTGTGGAGTTCGGCGACTCGGTCGAACTCTGTGGCGGAACCCATGTCAGCAGTACCGGAAGCATCGGTATCGTGAAAATAATCTCGGAAGCAGCTATCGCGGCGGGCATCAGAAGGATTGAGGCACTTACCGGCGCCAGGGCGGAGGAATATATCAACGAGAGACTCGCTCTCATGAACGATATCTCTTCACTGCTCAAAAACACCGGAAATGTACGGGATAGCGTGGAAAAGCTTATCTCGGAAAACGCATCACTCAGGAAGAGCCTCGACAAGTTCCAGGCTCAGGCAGTGATGTCAATGATCAGAAACCTTGAAGAGAATGCCGTACAGATAAATGGCATTACCCTGCTTGCAGACCGTGCCGACAACCAGCCTGCCGACCTGCTTAAGAATGTCGCCTTCGGGATCAGGAACAGATCGGACAACACTGTACTGGCTATTGGATCGGAGAGCGGAGGCAAGGCTCATTTAGTGATTATGGTGAGCGATAAGCTGGTGAAGGAGAGGAAGCTCAGTGCCGTCAGTATAATAAAGGAGATCTCGGGCGAGATAAAGGGGGGCGGCGGCGGACAGCCATTCTTCGCCACTGCCGGAGGAAGCCACCCCGGAGGAATTGACAGGGCTCTGGAAAAGGTTAAAAAGTATCTGCAACAATTATAACCCCCCGGCACGCTTCGCGTGTCACCCCCCAAAATTGGGGGGTTAATTCTCTAAAACTATTACAAATTGTCATAAGGCCAGAGTATCCCCCCCTCCCAGGGGGGGCCAGGGGGGGTCTGTCTTTAGCAAAGGATTGGCAGGAAAACTTCTTCAGGCTTTTTCTGACCGAAAGACCCCCGCCCTGCTGGCGCAGGGCACCCCCCTGAACAGGGGGGTTAATCCTCTGCGACTATTACAAATTGTCATAAGGCCAGAGTATCCCCCCCCTCTCAGGGGGGGCCAGGGGGGGTCTGTCTTTAGCAAAGGATTGGCAGGAAAACTTCTTCAGGCTTTTTCTGACCGAATGACCACCGCCCTGCTGGCGCAGGGCACCCCCCTGAACAGGGGGGTTAATCCTCTGCGACTATTACAAATTGTCATAAGGCCAGAGTATCCCCCCCTCCCATGGGGGGGCCAGGGGGGGTCGGTCTTTAGCAAAGGATTGGCAGGAAAACTTCTTCAGGCTTTTTCTGACCGAAAGACCCCCGCCCTGC
>JAHYJA010000200.1 GCA_019429325.1 Bacteroidales bacterium | reverse complement strand
GAAAGAAAAGCTATCCGGGGCTTGTAAAACCGGGGAGGTACGTTATTGACCAGGATCTTTCGTATGCCGAACTGATAAACATTTTCCGGTCCGGCCGTCAGACACCCCTTATGCTTACATTCAACAACGTAAGAACGCTGGAAGAACTGGCCGGGAAGATTGGCGGCAGGATCGAAGCAGATTCCCTCCAGCTGATCACATTCCTGTCCGACCCTGAGAATTACAGGAAAGATGGCTTCACCAGGGAGGATGTTATTTCGGCCTTTTTACCCGATACTTATGAGTTTTTCTGGAACACCGGAGCTGCCGGTTTTTATGAGAGAATGTTGCGGGAGTACCGCAGGTTCTGGACAAAGGAAAGAATAGAAAAAGCAAAATTAAAAGGACTTACGCTGACTGAGGTCTCGGTGCTTGCGTCCATCGTTGAGGAGGAGGTGGCCCACATTGATGAAGCTCCAAGGATTGCAGGCGTCTATCTGAACAGGCTCAGAAAGGGGATCCCTCTGCAGGCTGATCCAACAATTAAATTCGCCCTTAACGATTTCGCGATCGCCCGGGTGCTAAGGAAACACCTCCAGGTTGATTCACCTTATAACACTTACAGGAACAAAGGACTTCCTCCCGGTCCGATCCGCTGCCCCTCGGTCGGGAGTATTAAGGCGGTCCTGGACGCAGAGGAACATGATTATATATATTTTGTGGCAAAAGCGGATTTCTCAGGATATCACAATTTTTCAAGAACTCTTGCCGAACACAACAGATATGCAGCCATTTACCAGAAGGAACTCAATAAAAGAAGAATCTTCAGGTGATCCCTATGACCTCAATCTCCCGCTCAAGGCAAACTCCAAACTTTTCCATGACCGATTTCCTGATCTCCTCCGACAAATCATAAAGCTCTTGCCCTGTTGCCTTTCCATGGTTTACCAGCACAAGAGCCTGTTTATCATGGACACCTGCATCACCTGCCCTTTTCCCTTTCCATCCGCATTGCTCAATAAGCCATCCGCCAGCCAGTTTAACACCTCCCGAATGATCCGCGAAAGCAGGCATTGAAGGATAAATGGCTTTAAGTGCACCGGCAACAGAAAGGCTGACAACCGGATTTTTGAAAAAACTGCCTGCGTTCCCGTAGACCTCAGGATCAGGTAGTTTTCTCCTTCGGATATTAATGACTGCATCTCTGACATTCCTGAGACTTTCACCTCCCAGTTTTTCAACTTCTTCCCTTAATAAATTATAACTGGTGTTAAACCCCGGGTTTGTTTCAAGCTTAAAATAAACCCTGGTAATCAAAAACTTACCTTTCTTTTCATTCTTAAAAACACTCTCCCTGTAACCAAACCTGCATTGCGCGTTACTGAACTCTGTAACTGAACCGTCAGCTATACTGATTGCCTTTAACTTAATAACCGTCTCCCTGATCTCGGTGCCGTAAGCTCCGATGTTCTGAATAGGTGCGGCCCCTACACTGCCCGGTATAAGCGAAAGATTTTCAACTCCGCCGTATCCCCTGCTCACACACCATTCAACGAAATCGTCCCATTTTACTCCGGCTCCGGCCGAAACAACCACACCCGGGCCATTCATCTCTTCAAGCCTTATACCCCCAAATGCGGGCAATAGTATGGTTCCCCTGAAATCGGACGTAAAAAGAACATTACTTCCTCCTCCCAGTATAAGCAAAGGTTTTCCGCCGGATTCCCTGTCATTGAAAAAAGCGGCTGCACTCTCTTCCGACTCAAGGGTTATGATACAATCCGCCTTGTAATCAAGTCCGAAGGTATTGAATGATTTCAGCGAAACATTTTTCCGGATCATATTAACAGTTTCACGCAAAAATAGAAAATCCCTTTCTATACACTATATTGGTACAATAAATAAACCGGACTATGGATAAACTTGAAATGATCAGAAAAGTTTTCCCATTTCTCGAGAAGGAACTGATTGCTGAACTATCAGATGTTTCCGGATTACTGAATCTCAAATCCGGACGGAGCATACTGGATGACGGGGATTATATTAAAAGCTTCCCGATGGTGATCAGCGGATCCCTGAGGGTACTCCGGCTTTCCGAGGACGGCAGTGAGCTTCTTCTCTATTACCTTGACCAGGGGGAGATCTGTGCTATGGCGCTCACATGTTGCATGGGACTTCAGAAAAGCAATATCAGGATGGTCGCCGAAGAGGATTCTGTTGTGCTGTCGGTGCCTGTAGACAAACCTGAAAAATGGTTGTCGGAATACCGGACCTGGAAAGAATTCATGATGTATTCATATAAAAAGAGATTTGATGAACTTCTTGAGACAATCGACTCTATCGCATTCACAAAACTCGATGAACGGCTGATAAGATTTTTTGAGGAGCGGTACAGATCGACAGGAAAGACTGAATTTTCCGGGACGCACCAGGACATAGCATTACAGCTCAATACCTCCCGGGAGGTTGTCTCACGACTTTTAAGAAATCTTGAGAAAAGGGAATTAGTGATAACAGAAAGAAATTCAGTGGATTATTCTGCCCTTGTTAAAAAATAACCTCTATTGTGACTAAAGTCACTGACAAGAATCCCGTATGTCAGGATCTTTGCACAAAATTGTGGTTATGACAGAGTTTCTCAAAAAACACCTTTTTACGATAATCTTCACCGGTACCGGGGCCCTTGGAGGCTTTTTGTACTGGAAGTTTATTGGCTGTTTGTCAGGTACCTGCCCCATAAAATCAGTATGGTATCTCAGTACTTTATATGGTGCTGCCGCAGGCTGGATACTTGGCCAGCTGACCAGGGATGTAATTATTAACTTCAAAAAACAAAAGAAATATGACTAATACTTTTAATGAACTGATTAAGGGCAGTGTACCTGTTCTGGTTGACTTTTCAGCAGAATGGTGCGGGCCATGCAGAATGATGAAACCTGTTCTGGAACAGCTTAAGCAAAGAATGGGTGATAAAATAAAAATTTTGAAAGTCGATGTGGACAGGAACAGGGAACTTGCATATAAATATAATATAAACAGCGTTCCCACTCTCATGCTGTTTCATGAGGGTGTGTCCAGATGGACAGGAGTAGGAGTAATAACCTCAGATAAACTTGAAAATGTTATTAACAATCATTGCAGTGTCGTTTCTTATTAAAAAAATCTATGACTCACGTAAGAATAGAGGCATCAAGATGCCCTCAGAATCATTTTTGTCCGGTAATAAGGGTCTGTCCTGCCGGAGCAATCTCACAAAAGAATCCGTTCAGTGCCCCTGAAATAGACCACGAAAAGTGTACCTCCTGCGGTTTATGCTCAAGGTATTGCGGATACGGAGCATTCCGCAAGGACTAAGCGGAATTCATAAGTGACCGGGTCCGTGTCACCGGTCATCCGGCCCCGTATTTTTTATTTCCCCGTGCGGCATGAAATATTTTAAATAAAATATTATTTTGCGGTGGTTTTGAATGAATAATAACAAATAGTAAAGTTCATTATGAAAAGCAATCGCCGTAATTTCTTAAAGACAGCCACCGCCGTCGGAGCCGGAGCCTTTGCAGGACGTATAATTACCGGATGCACCACCCAGCCGCTTCCTGAATCAAATCTGGCCGCAATCCTCGGAGCAGCAAAAAGGGTGAGGACCCAGAAATTTAACATGTCGGGATATGCGGCACCCGCACTTCCTCTGGTCAGGGTGGGTGTAATAGGTCTGGGCGACAGAGGCAGCGGTGCGGTCGAACGCCTTTCCTATATAGAGGGAGTCGATATCAGGGCTCTGGGAGACCTCAGGCAGGCTGCCGTGGACGGCTCACAGAGCTACCTTTCGAGAATCGGGCGCCCGGCTGCTATAGAATTTGCAGGTGATGAGGATGTATGGAAGAAGCTTGTTGAATTACCTGACCTTGACCTTATTTATATATGTACTCCATGGATCCTTCACACCCCTATGGCCCTTTATGCCATGGAGAACGGAAAACATGTTGCTTGTGAAGTCCCTCTGTGCCGGACACTCGATGAAGCATGGCAGCTTGTCGAGACGTCCGAAAAGACAAAAAAGCACTGCATGATGCTTGAAAATTGCTGCTATGATTTCTTCGAGCTTCTTACGCTCAACATGGCAAGACAGGGTATGTTTGGCGAGATAGTCCACGGCGAAGGTGCATATATCCACAATCTTGTTGGTATGAATTTCAAAAAGCCGGACGATGAGCGGCAGTCAGATGGTGCTTATACTGGTATGTGGCGCCTGAAAGAGAATGCCGAAAGAAACGGTAACCTCTATCCGACACATGGCCTGGGACCGATCTGTGAGATCATGGGGATCAACAGAGGCGACCGGATGGAATATCTTACATCCATGTCATCAAACGATTTCGTAATGGGTAGCAGCGCCGGCGAACTTGCAGCGGGTGATGAGTTCTTTGCACCATTCGCTGACATGGATTACCGTGGCAATATGAACACAACCCTGGTCCGTACTAATCTCGGACGTACAATAATGATACAGCACGACGTCTCATCCGTCCGGCCTTACACCAGACTGCATGTTGTAAGCGGCACAAGTGGTGCGGCAATGAAATACCCTGAGCCCCGGATCGCCATGGGTCATAACTGGTTAAAAGCAAATGAATTTAAGGAGGTTTCAGAAAAGTTCACACCT
>JAHYJA010000199.1 GCA_019429325.1 Bacteroidales bacterium | reverse complement strand
TGCAAGGAATTTATCTTTTACGCTGTTTCTCCAGTTAACGAGCCGGGTGACATCGGCATCGATGAATGAAGTAACGTGGGGTGAAGTTCTTTTTGACATGACCATATGTTCAGCGATGAGCTTCCGGACCCTGTCCATTTCGATGATCACATCCCCTTCACCAGGAGTTACAGGCTTGCTTTTTCCTGCATCAGACTTTTGTGCCTCAGTTTTCAATCCTTCAGGCTTCAGTGCCTCGGCCTCCTGAGTCTCGGCCTCCTGAGTCTCAGACTTCTGCTTCTCAGCCTTCTCTGTGAGTTCCGCGGCTTTTCTCCTTTCATCCAGGATTTTCAGGATATCATCCTTTGTTATCCTTCCATCCATTCCCGTCCCGGTAACCTTATCGAGATCGGCATAGCTAATCCCTTCACGGGCGGCGATGCTTCTTACGAGCGGTGAAATGAATTTACCCGACGGGGTTCTGCTTTTCATTTCACCCGAGACTGTTTCCACCTCTTTCTCCTCCTTCCTGACGCTTTCGATGGTCTCCCTGACCCTTTCAACCTCTTTTTCAACTTTTTCGGGATGATCAGCTGTCAGCGTTATCTCAGTCTCGATAACGGCAATGGTTTCCCCCACTTTAGCCAGCGATCCTTCGGGAAAGGCGATTGAAACGATTGTGCCTGAAACGGGTGCAGGTATCTCAGAATCAACCTTGTCGGTTGCCACTTCAACGATCGGATCGTCTTCCTTTACTTCTGTTCCCTCCTTTACGAGCCATTTGCTTATAGTTGCCTCGATAACCCCTTCGCCCATTGCGGGTAGTGTAATGTTCATCCTTGCCATAACTGAGTTTTTTATTTTTGCTCTATTCAGATAACAACCATGAACGTGATATGTTTACGTATTCTGAACCTGCTGGTACGGATTACGGTTACTGATAGCCCTGCCGAGGGTTATTTCGTCGGTATATTCAAGTTCATCACCAACGGCCACACCCCTGGCAAGGGTCGTAAGAAGAAGATCGTACTTGCTGAGCCTTTTAAACAGGTAGAAGTTTGTGGTATCACCTTCCATCGTTGTGCTCAGGGCGAGGATGACCTCCCTTATGCCACCTTCCCGCACTCTGCCCTCGAGCTCATCTATCTTCAGGTCCGCCGGGCCAATGCCGTCAACCGGTGAGATAATACCGCCGAGTACATGATACAATCCCCTGTACTGACGGGTGTTCTCGATGGCCATCACATCCTGGATGTTCTCAACGACGCAGATAAGTGATTTGTCTCTCTTTTCATCACTGCATATTTTGCATATCCCTGTGTCGGAGATGTTACTGCATATTTTGCAGTAGTGTATCTCTTCGCGGAGTTTTATTATGCTCTCGCCGAACCTTTTTACCTCTTCGGGATCTCTTTTGAGAAGGTTCATTACCAGCCGGAAAGCGGTCTTCCTGCCAATGCCCGGAAGTGATGAAAATCCGGTTACTGCATTCTCGAGGAGGCGGGAGGGGAATTCGGTGAAGCTCATACTTTAATAGTTTGACTCAGTAATCGGTAATCGGTAATCGGTAATCAGTAATCAGTAATCAGTAACCAGCAACCAGCAACCAGATTACTTTAGCACAAATTTAGTTTAATTTGGTTATTCCCGTTAAACTAAAGGGCCGGGACTTTTTTGTCCTGCGATCTTTTTGTTATTCTTGCAGATAATTTAAAAGTAATGTCACCCACAGTTATTCTCGGGATATTCCTTATTTACACGGCACTCCTTTTCGTTGTGACATGGATAACCGCACGCAGGGCCGACAGCCAGGCGTTTTACATCGGCAACAGGATCTCCCCGTGGTTTGTAGTGGCTTATGGCATGATAGGAGCATCGCTGTCGGGGGTTACATTCATGTCGGTGCCCGGCTGGGTAAAAGAGACCCAGTTCAGCTATATGGTGGTTGTCTTCGGCTACCTTTTCGGATATTTTGTCATTGCACTGGTCCTTCTGCCTCTTTACTACAGGCTGAAGCTGACTTCCATTTACACTTACCTGGAACAGCGTTTCGGCTTCTGGTCGTACAAGACCGGTGCAGGTTTTTTCATCATTTCGCGTACACTGGGAGTCTCTTTACGGATGTTTCTGGTTATCAATGTTCTTCAGATCTTCGTTTTTGATGCCTGGGATATTCCGTTCTGGATCACCGTCCTTGTTTTTATTCTGCTCATTGTTGCCTATACTTTAAAAGGAGGTATCAGGACGATAGTCTGGACCGACACGCTTCAGACAACCTTTATGCTCCTGGCGGTTATCCTGTCAATTATATATATAGGAAAAGGGATGGATCTCTCATTTTCCGAAATGGCTGAGAATATACGCGACAGAAGTATTTCACGGATGTTCATAACCGACTGGCATCATGAGAGGTTTTTCATCAAGCAGTTCCTGAGCGGGATGTTCATAACGATTGTGATGACCGGTCTTGATCAGGAGATGATGCAGAAAAACCTCAGCTGCAGGAACCTGAGGTCGGCGCAGAAGAATATGTTCACATTCAGCGGGATACTTATCCTTGTCAATTTCCTGTTCCTCTGCCTGGGAGCGGTGCTGCTGTTGTACAGTCAGAGCAGGAATATAGTCACCGCATCGACTGATGATATTTTCCCGGTTGTAGCATTCCGTTATCTTGGACCTGCTGCCGGCATAGTATTTCTGATAGGGCTTGTTTCGGCGGCCTTTCCGAGTGCCGACGGAGCCCTTACATCGCTGACCACCTCGGTAAGCATTGATTTTCTGGGGCTTGACCGGAAACAGGGAATTCCGGAAGTTGCCAGGACCAGGATCCGTTACATGGTTCACCTGGCTATTGCCCTGGTTTTTTTTGTGAGTATTTTGATATTCAGGACTTTGAGCGATACGGCAGTGATTGACAAGCTGTTAACGCTTGCAGGATATACTTACGGGCCGCTCCTGGGCCTATATTCGTTCGGACTCTTCACGAGAAGGAGAGTTCTGGACCGGGTTACGCCGGTGATAGCTGTATTATCGCCGTTAATCTGTTATTTTCTGAGCCGTTATTCGGAGGTTCTTTTCAGCGGATACAGTTTCGGGTTCGAACTGCTTCTTGTCAATGGTTTTATTATGTTCCTGGGATTGCTGGCATTCAGCAGGCGGAGCCCTAAATCAGGGGTAATCGGTGATCGGTAATCGGTAATCGGTGAGTCACAACTCACCACTCACAACTCACCACTCACTCCTCCTCCTCCTCCTCCTCCGGCTCCTCAACCTTAATCCTCACCATCCTATTCTTATAGGGAATGTGCCAGGTCAGGAAATAGCTGAATCCGGCACCTGTCTGCCGTGTTGCATTCCCGAATCCCGGCATATTGACCGGCCGCAGGTCTTTGCCTGTCCCGGCGGAGATCAGCAATTTGAGCCTGATGCTCCATCCTATGCTGACATTGTTGAACAGTTCCGTTTTCACTCCCGGAACCACTTCGAGGAAATGTCCCAGGCTGGTTTTTGCAGGTATTGATGAAGTAGTCTTGCCCCAGTAATTATCGTGATAGAATGAAGATGTCTCAGACTCATACAGGCTCATCCCGTATCTCAATCCAACTCCTGCACGGTATCTGCCCCTTGATATTTCCGGCTGAAGCAGGTTGAAATCGGCACCGGCGCGAACAAAAACACCATTTGCCCGGAAGTCATAATTATAATGTTCATACTTATATCTGGTATAACCTGCTTCGATAACGTATGACATTTTTTCGTTCCGGTCGACTGAGAAGAATCCCTCGATGTTGAGAATATTCCTGTCGGTAAAATAGAAAACAGGGCCTAAGATGTCGAAACCTGCGCTGAGCTTCAGCGGAACGAGGATACTGTCCTGTCCCTTCAGCGGGCTGACCTGATGCAGAGAAAGCAGGCTAATAAAAAATACGAATATTCTCCTCATTTACTGTCGTTATGGACCTGTTCCTTATTATAACGGTATCGATAATGTGTTTTGTGCTGGTGTACGAATCAATATCATGGTTAAATGTATATCCGCACTCTTTTGAGATCATCTGAGGGTAGCTGGTATAGGTAAAGCCTATTGTATCTGCAATGCCGTTTATAATGATCACGAAGGAGGAGGCAGGGGTTCCCGCATTAAGGGGAAAAAGGGCCGGCTGGATATTGCGGTTCCGGTAATATATTTTACTCTCCTCGTTTCCGGTGCCATAGAGGGTCAGGGTGTCGGGCGCCTGATATTTCCCGGTTTCGTTGACGTAAAAAGATGCCTTGACGTATGAGACGGTCTCCTCGAAGCATGCCTCAGGAGCACAGGAAAAGGTAGTGAGCCATGTTGCCGCGGCTATAAGATATAATATGCCTGAAAATGGTCTTCTCATTCTGAACGGAAAGTTCCAAATGTACAAAAAAATAGGGTTTTATGTTATAGTTTTCTGATCACTAAATTAATGCAGGGTACTTCAGAAGGACACCCCCCCTGGCCCCCCCTGGGAGGGGGGGATACTCTGGCCTTATGACAATTTGTAATAGTTTTAGAGAATTAACCCCCCTGTTCAGGGGGGTGCCCTGCGCCAGCAGGGCGGGGGTCTTTCGGTCAGAAAAAGCCTGAAGAAGTTTTCCTGCCAATCCTTTGCTAAAGACAGACCCCCCCTGGCCCCCCCTGAGAGGGGGGGATACTCTGGCCTTATGACAATTTGTAATAGTTTTAGAGAATTAACCCCCCTGTTCAGGG
>JAHYJA010000198.1 GCA_019429325.1 Bacteroidales bacterium | reverse complement strand
TCGGCAGATAATACTATGGAAGACGGAAGACCGAAGGAATGAAAAGGAGAGGGGGAGAAGGGGAGATCGAATACCAAGGGCATAATTAAGAAGTTTCTTCAGACTTGCACGACTTGCACGACTTGCACGACTTGCACGACCTGCAAGACAGTCTTGCTCTGAGCCCTTCGCTCCCTGCCCCCATAAGACCGATCACCGGTTACTGATTACCGATTACCGGGATTCCCTCTCAGAACACCATTTTCCTTACATGCACGCCGCTGAGCTTTCTGAGGCCTGACTCGAGCAGATCACGCTGTTTATGTTCGCCTGTCAGTTCGAGTATTATCAGGCCTGCCTGCCTGCCAAAGAAAATCTCATTGACTCCCAGTCTGGTACGGATATAGCATCCATAGGAGGTCAGTATCTTCTGCACCGAAATGATCACATCACGATTTTGCTCAACGAGGATCCCAATGACCTCTGTCGACCCGCTGTACTTTTTTTCGGGGGCATCAGGCGATTCAGTCTCAAATACCATCTCCCTGATCAGGATGCCTCCAAGCGGCTCAAGCTCCAGCCGAAGCTTTTCAGAATCCGCATGATTGTCCCTTAGATGGAGAATGATATACGCCTCACGGCTGCACAGGCTGTCCGTTACCTCGTGAAATCCCAGACGGGTTGTGATAACGGAAGAATATTTTGACAGTATTCCCTGTGTAAGACCGGCCTCTTTTATCCGGTCGATGATCTTTATTCCGATTACTTTTATCATTGTAAATAGTTTTTAACCAAGTGTTAAACCGGATTGTCACAGCTAGTAAGTCCCGCCATCTGTCTGGACGACTCCTGTACCTTTACGCCGCTGAGCCGTTACGCCGCTACGCCTCAAAAATAAAGATCCCTCTCCCCTTTTCGGATCCTCTCTATCTTATCCCTTGTACTTTTCATGATCCCGGTATCAAGTTTCTGAAGGTTCTTCTCGATTACCTTCCAGCCTTTTTCAGCTACCTCATCCGTGCCGTAATCACAGATATATTCCGAGAGCGTAAGTATGGCATTTGGAGTACAGAATCTCTTTATGAATCCCGGTACCGAAAATTCCATGAAATGTTCGCCTGTCCGCCCCATTCTGTAGCACGAGGTGCAGAACGATGGCAGATAATCATTTGAAAGAAGCTCGTCAATGACCTCGCCAAGTGACCTGGAGTCGCTTATTTTAAACTGTTCCCTGTTAAGATTTTGCTCCTCGTTCTTTGAATCGGAATAGGAGCCCAGCTCCAGTTTTGTGCCACCATCTATCTGAGAAACACCATATTGTAATACTTCACGACGAACGTCCGGGGCCTCCCTTGCCGTAAGGATAAGCCCGGTGTAAGGTACCGCAAGTCTGAGGATTGCCACCAGCTTTTTGAAATCGTCGTCGGCCGTCTGATATTTACCATCGAGGTTGAGACTGAGTGCATCCTTTATCCTGGGGAATGAAATAGTGTGCGGTCCAATATTGTAACAGGCCTCGAGGTGATTGGTGTGCCTCAAAAGCCCCAGCACTTCAAACCTCCAGTCGTATAACCCGAAGAGAGCACCGATCCCGACATCATCTATACCTGCCTCCTGTGCCCTGTCGAGAGCTGTCAGGCGCCATTCATAATCTTTCTTCCTGCCTGAGGGATGATACCATTTATAGGCTTCCGGATGATACGTCTCCTGGAAAATCTGGTAGGTGCCTATGCCTGACTCTCCTACTGTCCTGAATCCTTCGATGTCGAAAGGAGCAGCATTGATATTCACCCTCCTTATCTCGCCGTGTCCCTTTTTAATCCCGTACACAAGCTTTACGGTGTGGGCTATGTATTCTGCAGAGTAATCCGGATGCTCGCCATACACCAGAATGAGTCTTTTCTGACCGTTATCCTCGAGGGCTTCGACCTCGGAAATTATTTCCTCATCGGAGAGTGTTTTACGCACAGCCTCCCTGTTAGAGACCCTGAAGCCACAATACTGGCAGTTGTTGGTACATCTGTTCCCGATATAGAGTGGAGCAAAGAGAACTATTCTGTTCCCGTAAACCTTCTCTTTCAGTTCACGTGCCCCCTGCCTTATCTCATCAACAAGATCGGTCCCGACAGCATTTACAAGCACTGCAGTCTCTTCCATCGTCAGCCTGTTCTTTCCGAGAGATTTGCTAATAACTTCGCGGACCCTGATTTTATCGGGACTGGTATTGTGGATGAAGTTCCAGATTTCGTCAGGATCAATAAAAGGTTTCATCCTCTGATCCGGAATACTTAATTTCTCGGGTGAAAAGCGCATCGACTAATAGTTAAATAAACTGCACAAAGATACTTAATAAATGGCTTGAGCGTCATACTGACTGTCAGTATATGAGATCCGTGATCTCATTTCTCGCCCTTGCAAGGCGGGTCGCTGCAGTTCCGTGATCGCAGAGGTCGACGGATCCATGGATCCTTTTATGGAAGAAGAGGATGCACCTTTTGTTAATGATCTTTTTCTCATCATCAAACAGGTTGAGAAGAACTTCGCTCTCTTCATCCCTTGTCCGGTGAATTATTGCCATCCCTTTCATGCGCGACTCTTCCGATTCAACCGAGACAGCATAAATCCCCGGAGCCGGCAGGAGCTTGCTCTCCTCAGTAAGCGGGACCCTGCACAGGTTGATCTGCATATCACGATTATCATAGAAATACAAAGCGGGTCTTCCGATAATTATATAGTAATGATCGAGGTAGGCGTTGGCTCTCATTATGTTTCCCTGGCTTATGGCCATTCGTATTTTGGTGGAGCTTACAGTCTCATTCTGTACCTCCTGCTCGGGTATCTCTTCCGCCTCGAAACCATATCTGGACCTCAGATCCCAAAGTTGTCTGTAATCCCCTTCCTGGTTAAATCCGAAATGATGGTTGAATCCGGCAACCACAACCCGGGCATTTAGTATACCGTGAAGCATGTCCCTGACAAACTCCTCGCTGGTGGTTTTTGCAAAATCCTTAGTGAATTCGATGATAATTATGTTATCAAGGCCCGCTTTCCTGAGCAGTTCCAGTTTTTCCTCCTGGGAGCTTATCAGCTTCAGGTCCTTACCTGCCGAATCGGGATAGAGGACCTTCCGGGGGTGAGGATGAAATGTTATCAGAACTGATTCTCCGCCGTGTCTTTCGGCAAGCATTCTGAGCCTTTCAAGAATGGTTTTGTGACCAATATGCACTCCGTCAAAGGAACCTGTAGTTACCACGGGATTACGTATGTTCCCCGCCTCTTCAAAACTTCTGAAAATCTTCATTCCCGGGAGTATCTAAAACCTGTTCTCCTTTACAAAATATGCGACCTTCTCGATTGAGGTGATCATATCATATTCCTCGAGATAGATACCCGAAGGCACATTGAGAGGAACAGTGGTGAAATTAAGAATGCCCTTTATTCCGAAACGGATAGTATCCTCTGCAGTTTCGCGGGCATAATCGGCTGGTACGGTAAGTATCGCAATCCTGATATTCAGCTCACCCATAAGTTTCTCCATATCCTGATAAGGATAACATCTGACACCCGAGATAACTTTATGTACTTTCTGGAGATCGTTATCGAAGGAAGCCACAAGATTAAGCTTCGATCTTTTGCCCTTAAAGTATCCCGCTACTGCTCTCCCAAGGTTGCCGATACCGATAATTGCCACGTTGGTTGTCTCTTCTGAGTCTATCACTTTACCGATGGCATCTATGAGTTCCCTTACGTCGTAACCCTTTCTCAGGACGCTTGAATAACCTATCAGCATCAGGTCGCGCCTTACCTGAACAGCAGTGATATGGAGAAGGGAGGCAAGCTGATGGGAGTAAATGTAGTTTCTCTTTGCGTTCAGGCAGCCCATGAGAGTTCTCCTGTATTCGCTCAGTCTTTCTACGGTTTTGGCAGGCAGAGTATTCATCATATCATTGATTTAGGTTATTGTCGTTTCGGAATTCGTACGGTAAAGATGCTCCCCTCGTCGGGTTTGCTCTCAACGCTTATACTGCCATTATAAAGGTCAACAACTTTCCTGACAATTGACAGACCGAGGCCGCTTCCTGAAATATTTCTCGTCTTGTCGTTCTTTATCCTCACAAATTCTGTGAAAAGGTTCTCTTTGTCCTCCTTGCTGATCCCTATTCCCGTGTCGGAGAATCGGATAATTGCTTCATCCGCGGTGCTGTCGACGGAAATCTCGGCAGTGCCCCCGTTTTTATTGTATTTCACTGCATTTGAGATCAGATTATTAAAAATGATATCCATATCTGTGGGGTCTGCCATTATCCTTGAATCAGCTTTGACGATAAGATTTACAGTGACTTCCTTCTGTATTGCATAGGGCTGGACTGTAACTATCGCCCCTGAGGCTACCTCTGCAAGATCGACCTCAATAACATTTTCCTGCTTCCTTTCAAGCCTTATCTTGGTAAAATCGAGCAGGTCCAGGATAAGGTTCCTCATCCCCTGCACTCTTTGCAGGGATCTCTCGATTGGCGTTTCGTAATCTTCAATCCTGTCCCCTGACTGTTTCTCCTTCATCATTCTAAGGTAACCTTCAATTGCGTTGAGAGGGGCTTTAAGCTCATGCGACAGGACCGACAGGAACTGGTATCTGATCTTTTTACCCTCCTGGTTCATTTTGTGGGTAATTCTTTTCAGATACTGTTGCTTGGTGATGTTCTCGATACTCGATTTCAGCTCCTGTGGCGTGAATGGTTTTGGGATAAAGTCGGTTGCACCGTCGCGCGTTGCCCTCACAGCTACATCCAGGGAGGCG
>JAHYJA010000197.1 GCA_019429325.1 Bacteroidales bacterium | reverse complement strand
ATGATGGCAAGCTGATTGAAAGTGACCTGGTTTATAAACTTGCAGAACCGAACAGGCTGAAAGAGACCGGGTGGATCAGACCGGGCAGGGTAGCCTGGGACTGGTGGAATGCGAACAACATCACCGGAGTTGATTTCAGGGCGGGTATTAACAACGATACTTACAAGCATTACATTGATTTTGCTTCAGAAAACGGCATCGAATATATTATCCTTGACGAGGGATGGTACAAAACCGGAACAGTGCTGGAATCAATTCCTGAAATCGATGTTCCCGAACTATGCAGGTACGGAGAGAGCAAGAATGTAGGAGTCATCTTATGGGTGGTCTGGAAGACCTTCTGGGATAAAATTGATGAAGCAGTGGCCCTTTACGGGAAGTGGGGTGTAAAAGGGGTAAAGGTTGATTTCATGCAGAGGGATGATCAGAAAATTGTCAATTTCTACTATGAGGCAGCCGCGAAAACTGCTGAGCAACAACTGCTGATAGATTTCCACGGGTCGTACAAGCCTGACGGCCTGAGGAGAACATACCCCAATGCTCTTACAAGAGAGGGGGTTATGGGGCTGGAGAACTGTAAATGGAGCCGGGATATAGACCCCGGACATGATGTCACAATCCCCTTCACCAGGATGGTCGCCGGACCTATGGACTATACCCCGGGTGCCATGATCAATATGGAAAGGGCTAATTTCAATCCCCAGTTCACACGTCCTGCAAGCCAGGGAACCCGTGTTCACCAGATGGCTCTCTACATTATCTATGAGAGTCCCCTTCAGATGTTGTCGGACACCCCTTCGAACTACAGGAAGGAGCAGGAATGCACTGATTTTATAGTGAAGGTGCCGGTAGTTTGGGACGACATCAAAGTGCTCGAAGCAAAGATCGGAGATTATCTTCTTCTTGCCCGCCGGTCGGGGAGTGACTGGTTTGTCGGAGGCCTGACTGACTGGACCGGCCGTGAAATGCAGCTGGATCTTTCTTTCCTGCCTCCCGGTAATTACGAGATGGAAATATTTCAGGATGGCCTCAATGCGGACAGGCATGCCCAGGATTATAAACGGATGATAAAAAATGTCAGATCGGGAGATAAGATGCAGATAACTCTTGCACCCGGAGGCGGGTTTGCTGCAAAGATCACCCAACAATAAAGCAACCTGTCAATGAAGCAATACCTGGAACTTCTTGACCATGTGCTGAATACGGGAACCGAAAAGAAAGACAGGACAGGCACTGGTACTCTGAGCGTATTCGGATACCAGATGAGATTTGATCTTGAAAAGGGTTTTCCGCTGCTGACCACCAAGAAGCTTCATGCCAGGTCAATAATCCATGAATTGCTCTGGTTTATATCAGGCGATACGAACATAAAATACCTTAAAGACAACGGGGTTAATATATGGAACGAGTGGGCCGACGGGGAGGGCAACCTGGGTCCTGTTTACGGGTACCAGTGGCGCTCATGGCCGGCGGCGGACGGGAGAAAGATCGACCAGCTGACCGGCGTAATTGAATCCATTAAAGGATCACCTGATTCGAGACGTCACATAGTCAGCGCGTGGAATGTCGGAGAACTGGATAAAATGGCACTGCCCCCTTGTCATGTTCTTTTTCAGTTCTATGTTGCTGACGGAAGATTATCCTGTCAGCTTTACCAGCGAAGCTGTGATATTTTTCTGGGAGTGCCTTTCAATATTGCATCTTATGCCTTGCTGACACTCATGGTTGCTCAGACAGCCGGACTGAAACCGGGGGAGTTTGTACATACTCTCGGCGATGCGCATATCTACCTTAACCATATTGAACAGGTTAAGCTCCAGCTGACCAGAGAGCCTTATGATCTGCCGGTGATGAAGATCAATCCGCAGGTAACCGATATTCTTAAATTCAGATTTGAGGATTTTACCCTCGCTGATTATACAGCCCATCCGCACATCAGGGGAGAAATTTCCGTTTAAATATTTTATGTATGATTTCAATTATTGTGGCAATTGCCGAAGACCGGGGAATAGGTAAGGATAATGAGTTATTATGGCACATCCCGGAGGACCTGAGGAGGTTTAAACGGCTGACTTACGGAAAAACGGTGATCATGGGGAAAAGGACCTGGGAGTCCTTGCCAAAAAAACCGCTTCCGGGACGGAGGAACATAGTGCTTACAGATATTCCCGGGGAGTGTATCGATTGTTCCGAAACGGCTTATTCGATAGAGGATGCCCTGGGGAAATGTGGCAGCGACGATGAGATATTTATCATTGGTGGCGGAACGGTTTACCGGCAGTTCCTTCCGCTTGCCGGCCGGCTCTATATTACCCATGTTCACAGGAAGCTCCCGGCCGACGTCTGGTTTCCGGAAATCGATATGAGAAAATGGAAGGTTATTGAAAGAGAGGATTTTCAGCCGGAAGATGACGGGATCCCTTATTCTTACGTTGTTTATGAGAGGAAGAGGACAGGAGTTCGCCGGGCGCAGTGACCGGCCGGAAATCTCAGGATACCTTCAGGATCTTCATGTCGATCCTTGCAAGCTTGTGAACAGCATAATCCTTTGTAATAAGGAGCTCGCGCATATCTGCCGACGGCATCTCGAACATGGCATCGAGCATGACCGCTTCGCAGATAGCCCTTAATCCCCTGGCTCCCAGCTTGAACTCAATAGCCTTGTCGACAATGTAATCGAGTACATCATCATCGAAGGTGAGCTCGATATTATCCATTCTGAACAACTTGATATATTGCTTAACCAGGGCATTTTTAGGTTCGGTGAGTATTTCCCTGAGCGCTTTCCTGCTGAGAGGATTAAGATGAGTCAGTACAGGCAGGCGTCCGACAATTTCGGGTATCAGTCCGTAGGCCCTCAGATCCTGGGGTGCGATGTATTGCAGGAGATTGTCCTTATCCACCCTCTCCCTGGCCTTCGATGCCCCGAATCCGATAACCTGTGTGTTGAGCCTGTGCGCGATGGTCTTTTCTATCCCTTCGAATGCTCCTCCGCAGATGAAGAGGACATTTTTAGTATCGACAGGTATCATTTTTTGTTCCGGGTGCTTTCTTCCGCCCTGGGGAGGAACGTTTACTATCGATCCTTCAAGAAGTTTCAGCAGTCCCTGCTGAACACCCTCACCCGACACATCGCGGGTTATCGATGGGTTATCCCCTTTACGCGCAATCTTGTCAATCTCGTCGATGAAGACTATACCTTTTTCAGCCGCCTTGACGTCATAATCGGCATTCTGAAGCAGCCTTGTAAGAAGGCTTTCAATGTCTTCCCCCACATAACCGGCTTCAGTAAGTACGGTGGCATCGACAATGGTGAAGGGAACATGGAGCATTTTGGCAACAGTCCGGGCCAGCAGGGTTTTTCCCGTACCCGTTTCACCTACAAGGATAATATTCGATTTTTCTATCTCTATATCATCGGTGTCGGGCTTCTGCATCAGCCGCTTATAGTGGTTATAAACAGCAACCGAGATGATCTTTTTCGCCATCTCCTGACCAATAACATACTGGTCGAGGAACTTTTTTATCTCAGCCGGCTTAAGAAGGTTAATTGTATCAAACGAGGGTCCCTTTTTGGCGCCCAGCTCCTCCTTCATAATGCCATAAGCCTGCTCGATGCAATGGTCACATATATGACCGTCGAGACCGGCGATAAGCATGTTAGCCTCCCTCTTTGTCCTGCCACAGAATGAACACTTATCCATTAAGGATCGTCGTTGACTATTTATTGTTTCGTTTTCTGAAGTATCTCATCGATCATGCCATACTCCTTTGCTTCCTCCGAAGTCATCCAATGGTCCCTGTCGGAGTCTTTCTCGACCTTTTCGACCGGGTTCCCGGAGTGAAGGGCTATTATCTCAAACAGTTCCTTCTTAAGTTTCATAATCTCGCGAGCCTGTATCTCAATGTCTGATGCCTGCCCTTCGAATCCGCCCATGGGCTGATGGATCATGATCCTCGAGTGCCTCAGGCCTGACCGTTTCCCTTTTGTTCCGGATATAAGAAGAACAGCCCCCATCGATGCTGCCATGCCTGTGCAGATTGTGGCTATGTCGGCAGAGATATACTGCATTGTGTCATATATTCCGAGGCCGGCATGAACCGAGCCGCCAGGGGTGTTGAAATAGATCTGAATGTCTTTGCCCGGGTCTGACGAATCGAGATAAAGCAACTGGGCCTCAATTATATTTGCCACATAATCGTCGATGGGAAGGCCAAGGAATATTATCCTGTCCATCATCAGACGCGAAAAAACATCCATTGAAGCTACATTGAGCTGTCTTTCCTCAATGATTGTCGGTGAGATATAACTGCTCCAGATCGAATTGTACCTGTGTAGTGTCAGGCTGCTGATACCGCGCTTATCGCGGGCATATTTACCAAAATCATCAAGATAATTCATATTCAGGATCTTAAAATTTGACATCAAAGATACGAAAATTAAATCTAATCATTGCAATGCATTGATTTCTATTCAAAAAGCTTATTGAACTCTTCAACACTCACCTGCTTGTAATCGATTCTGACCATATCCCTCAGTAGAAGTATTACTTTGTCTTCAAGGAGCTTGTCAGCAATTCTTTTAGCTTCGTCTTCACGCTTCAGTGTCTCCCTGGCGTAATTGCTTACCTGTTCGTCTGTCGCGTAATATAAACCATATTGCCCGAACTGATAGCGGGTAATCCTTTCGGCTTCTTGCATAAGCTCTTCTTCGGTAATCCTTACTTCGTTCAGTTTAGCAATCTTATTTCTTATAAGCTGCCATTTCAGGTCGGTT
>JAHYJA010000196.1 GCA_019429325.1 Bacteroidales bacterium | reverse complement strand
AAGAATATTCGGACGGCTGGGTAAATGGGAGGCCGGTTTCCTTGATATGCATACAGCGCCACTGTGGAAAAAGGATTCTGAAGGAATCCGGGAACTGATACTACCTTCCGAGAATTTCGGAGTTGCAAGATTACGGCGCCAGGTGATCAATGAAAACTCCTATATCGGAGCTATTTTTACAAGCCGGCTGGGAGCTGACGGGACCTACAATCTGGCATACGGTATCGACGGCATTTTTCGTGTGACAGGAGAAAATTACTTTGATATTAAATGGAGCCAGACTTTCGAGAATGATACGGTAAACAATTCATTTTACGAGCCTCTCAGGTTTTCAGTCAACTGGGAAAACCGCTCAAGGAAAGGGCTCGGGTACAATATCGGTTATTCTTATTCCGGTGTGCATTTCAATCCCGGTATAGGGTTTGAAATGATCGACGACTATTCGAGTGTCAGGGGAGGTATCAGGTATGGCTGGATACCCGGGGAAGATTCGAAGCTCTACAGCCATTCTCCGGAGATCAGGGTGAATCAGAGAAGTTTCGCGGATGACGGATCCATGATGTCATTGAATGTGATGTCCGGCTGGTCGTTTCAGACAAAAAATCAGTGGAGCGGCGATCTCTTTCTTGTATACAATGTTGAGTACCTGAGGGAGGATCTCGAGATAAGCGAAAATGGGTTGGTGATCCCTCAGGGAAGGTTTGAGTTTGTCAATTTCCGGGGAAATATCATTACGTCAATGTCAAAACCCCTCTTCCTTATATTCATGACCGAAACAGGGCAGTTCTTCGACGGGGCGCGCTTTTCTGCCGGCATGAGACCCACCTGGAACATCTCGAAGCATTTTGAGCTGGGCGGGACCTATAATTTTGACTATGTCTCCTTTAAAAGCAGGGAGCAAAGAATGACCAACCATATCGTCGGAGTGAAAGCATTATATATGCTGAACACTAAATTCTCCGTAAATGCGTATCTCCAGTATAATACGGCAATGAACGGTATTATTTCAAACCTGAGGCTGAGGTATAATCCCAGGGAAGGAAACGATCTGTATGTTGTTATCAATGAGGGCCGGAACACAAACCGTACAGGCGAGGTGCCAAACCTTCCCGTTTACAACGCCAGGGCATTGATGGTAAAATACACCTACACTTTTAACCTTTAACTCCTTCATCAGGAGACGGTACTAAAATTTAACAATTTCGCAACAATTTTTTCTTTAGCTGTAAATTACTAAAATACAGGACCATCTGTTGTTAATAAGTTCAACAGATTGTTAAATAGTTATAAAATACTATAAATTTTTTCCTGTTTTTAGCACTAATTTTGACAATAAATCAGGCATCGATTTAGTTAATAGCAAGATCAGATGGGATGATCCGCAAACATTAATTCTGAAAAAACAAAAAACAATAAATTTCTCACGCTTAAAACCAAACAATAATGAAAAAACTGACAAAAATTTTAGCTCTTCTGACCGTTATGGTCGCTTTTTCTGCTGCAACCTATGCACAGGTTTCAGCAACTGCAACAGCCACCGCAGTTATCTTTACACCACTTACAATTTCCAGTACGGTTGATATGGATTTCGGGACGCTGGCATCAGCCGGAGGCGGGACACTTGTACTAAATCTCGACAATTCTCTTACTCCCAGCGCTGGTGTTACAGTTATAGCCGGAACGCCTACCGCTGCTTCCTTCACTGTAACAGGTATTATTGGAGCAACTTACAGTATTGATATCCCTGCCTCAATAACCCTGGCCAGCGGAGGTAACACAATGACTGTTAACCCGATCACAAACAACTCAACAGGAACTCTTACAGGTGGCACTGAAACATTTGCCGTCGGTGGCACCCTGAATGTTGCAGCTGCCCAGCCTGCAGGCACTTATACGAATACGACCGACCTGACTGTAACGGTTAATTATAACTGATCCTATAACGGTCAGTGTAATGATCAGTTAACAAGGAGGATTTTGCAGCGTTGATTGATCATCTTCTTAATGACAAACCGTTACGGATGAAAGCCAGATATCGTTGTTAGCTTGTGAAGCTATGATGAAAAAACAGATCCTTTTATATTTTGTTTTAATTCTGTCAGTTTTTTACTGCAAGGGGTTGCAGGCTCAAAATACTAATGAGGCCAGTGTAACAGGTCGTATCTTTGCTGAGGTTATTTCCGCTTTTTCAGCAGTAGAGACGTCCCAGATGAACTTTGGCCGTTTTTCGCCGGGGCCTTATGGGGGAAAGATAATACTTACTCCGCAGGGAACCATATCAGTTATGGGAAGTGTTGTCAAAGGGGCAGGGCTCCACAATGCTGCCAGCTTCTACATAACAGGCGACAGTTATGCCAACTTCTCTGTCTCACTCCCTGATACACCTGCCACCCTGACCAATACTGCCAGCGCCAGAACAATGAAGGTAAGCGACTGGATCTCCGTTCCTTCACCGGGACCGGGAGCCGGAACCCTTCAGGACGGATATCAGACAGTTTACGTTGGCGCTACTCTCGAAGTGGGAACTCTGAATGACAACCCGGTGGGGTTATATACCGGAACATATACAATTACTTTCGATTTCAATTAGTTTTTCATTTGATGATACTCAGATCCACACCACCCGGCAGGTCAATATCCAGAGAGCGCTCTCAGGCTTCCGGTGTCAGATCTGTGATTGCCGGCATGTTCATCCTGTCTCTGCTGTTTTTCCTTCATCCTGTCAGCACATCAGCACAGGGGAACCTCCTGATTACACCGAGGCGCGTAGTTTTGGAGGGCTCAAAAAGATCTTTTGACCTTAACCTTGCCAATATCGGACAGGATAGTGCCACTTATGCAATATCCCTGGTTCAGATAAGGATGACCGACGACGGGGGATTTGAGACAATCACTGAGCCAGATCCAGGCCAGCGTTTTGCCGACAGGTACATCCGTTACTTTCCGCGGTCAGTCACTCTCGGTCCGAACGAATCACAGGTGGTTAAGATTCAGCTTGTACGGACCAATGAACTATCGGCCGGGGAATACCGGTCGCATTTTTATTTCAGGGCAGTACCCAAAGCCAGGCCTCTGGGCGAAGCAGATACATCGCAGGATACTTCATCTTTTTCTGTCAGACTTACACCTATTTTCGGAATAACTATCCCTGTCATCATCAGAAGCGGCGAAACCTCTGTAAATGTTGCACTTACAGATCTCTCCCTTAAGCTTGAGGAGAATTCAGATCCAGGGCTCAGCCTTCTTTTCAACCGTACCGGGAATATGTCAGTATATGGTGATCTGACTGTTGATCACATCTCCCCTCAGGGAAGTGTTACAAGAGTAGGAATTGCCAAAGGAGTGGCGGTTTATACACCCAATGCGGTACGACGGTTTCAGTTCAATCTTAACAGAGTGCAGGGGGTTGATTTCCGTTCAGGGACCCTTAGAGTTATCTACTCCGCTCCTTCAGATGTTAAACCGGTAAGGTATGCCGAAGCGGAGATTATGCTAAAATAATAAACAGTTACTCCGATGAATACTAGCCTGTTCTCCGGCCTCACTGGTTTCACCAGGCGGGTAGCGGTTTGTCTGATCATTTTTTGCTTCCCGGTGATTGTCACATGTCAAACTGTTGGTGATTACCGTACAGCAGCAACAGGCAACTGGTCGAACCTCAATACCTGGCAAAGACTGAATGCCTTGCCAGCTTCCTGGGCAACTCCTTCTGCAGCCCAGGGATATCCGGGACAATTCCCCGGAACAGGATCGGTCAGTATTACCGGAGAATGTACGGTGACCGTTACTGCGGATGTTCCCAATCCTATTGCTTCTTTAGTTATTCAGGGGGAGGGCGGTTTCAATATTGTTCAATTCTCAGGAACATCTGCTCTCAATGTGTCCGGCACAATTGCCATAAATCCGCCCACAACTGCAGCAAACAATTACAACGGGTTATTCCTTAATTCAGGAATCGTAACCTGTATTTCTTTGACAAGTTCAAATTCAGTTAACATAAACAGAAGGTGCAGGGTGGTAATTTCAGACGGCACACTGAATGTAAACGGAAATATCACAATGGGTGATGATCCCGGCCGTAATGACATTACCTTCACCGGGGCAGGGACCCTGAACGTAACCGGTAATCTGACTACCGGTCAGCTTACAGGTTCAGAGAACAGCATTATCAACGTCGGAGGAGCTTTCACACCGTCCGCATTCGCAGCAGGCACATCTACTGTCAACTATAATGGGGTCAATCAGACCATCGGAGCTCATGCCTATTTCAATCTTTATGCAACAAACAGTGGTATAAAGAATCTGCCGAACATAGATATCACTGTAAATGGTGAATTGAATGTGTCCGGTTCAACTCTTGCATTTACGGCATCTCAGACCAGATCCCTTACAGTTGGCGGAGACCTGTCCGGCAACGGCACAATAGATATGAGTCCGGGAGATCTGACACACACGCTTAATCTGGCAGGAGCATCCAATACCATCGGCACACTTGCAACAGGAACCTCTGCAAGCACTGTAAACTATACCCGGGAAGGAGATCAGACGGTTTTTGCCAGTCCCTCCTACCGGAACTTAACTATTTCAGGAAGCGGAGACAAAACACTTCAGGGAGATGCCGTTGCCGGAGCAACCCTTTCTCTTGCCGGTGGCACTCTCAGTGTCGGCACCAATACCCTTTCATTAAACGGGCCTCCGATTGCCGGTACACCTGACAACCTGATTACGACCCCGGCTTCCGGCTTATCCTTTGGCGGATCTTCTGGCGGAGTCTTTGTTCCGGGGAGTGTAACGGAGCTTAACAACCTCACTATTGACAACCCTGCCGGAGTCACACTGAGCGGCAGTATTACCC
>JAHYJA010000195.1 GCA_019429325.1 Bacteroidales bacterium | reverse complement strand
GTATGCATATCCAGGAAACCCATGTCCCATTTACCCATGCGCCCCACAAGCCTTGCCCCGCCGTAAATCCTTATGGGTTCACCTCTTGAGATACCAATCCTACGGCTGTAAAAGAGATTGTCCGAACGGCCGCCCAGACTAAAATCAAATAGACTCGATCTCTCCTGAAAGAACATCCTCTTTTCGGGGAAGAAAAGTGAATACCTTGTAAGATTGACCTGCTGGTCGTCTGCCTCCACCTGTGCAAAGTCGGTGTTAGCTGTTAAATCAAGGGTAAGGTTGCTGTTAATATTGTATTTAATGTCAATTCCGGCGTTGTATTTTGGATTGTCCTTTTTATAATACTCCGTTTCTGTGTCATTCAGGTACCAGTCGCGGGCAAAGCCGCCAATGACATAAGGAGAGATATAGACAGGTTTGGAGGGTCTTGCCCCGTTGATCTCAATTTTCTGCGCCAGCGACGGTTTATTCGTTGCCATAAAACCATACCTGGGATCAACGGGTGGGTAAGTGTCCGTTTCATTATTGACACTGATATTTCTTACTATTATCAGTCCCATTCGTGCAATATCGTTCTCTGCCTTGAACTTGAGGCTTGAAAAAGGTATTCTCATCTCAACATACCATCCCCTCTCATCCCTTGTAGTTTTTACATCCCAGAAGGTGTTCCAGCTTGTGTTAAGGGCCGACATGCCCGGACCTCCCCCACCAGCTGCATCATTGGAGATTGTATAGTCCGTCCGCAGACCGGTAGGTGTGGTAAAGAATGCAAGACCATTTTCATTGTCATTATATGTATCGAGAATTATCCCCAGGGCATCCTGATCAAAGAGCATTTCGTCCCTTTTCTTCGTTTTCGCATAGATCTTCGAAGCATCTCTCATATAGAGACTGGCTCCGATCCACAGGAATTCATCATCGTAACCTATTCTTACCTCACTCTCTTCCGAGGGTTGAGCCCCGAAATTCGGCTTATGCATTGTCAGCGGAAATATCTCAAGCGTGCTCCATGAGGTCTCGTTTGGTATCCCATCAAACTCAACCGGTACCGTCATCCTTTCTATCCTGATAAATTCCTGTGCACCAGAAGGGATTTGAAAAAACATGAACAGCAATACCGGAATAAAACGTAAAATATTGGTCAATAGGTTTTTATTACCAGATTTCATATATGATCAGATTTAATTTATAATTATGCCATTAAACATATAGACACACTTTTGTAATCAATTATTCCGCGTAAAATAAATATTTTGTCAACTAAATGCCTTAATCGTGTAACGCCTGAGCCATTAATGACAGATATTCCTCTCCAGTTATATCTGATTTTCGACCCGGGTTGATCGGCAGATTTTTTGTCTTTGGCATTGGAGTATTAGTAATCACATATTCAGCAATATATACACATAGCTGATTTCTCCTTTTTTCGAATGATTTTCAGCCCGTGTTTGCAATATAACATAATTCATTATATTAGGCACAATTTTTAAAGTTATACCTTACCTAATACAAGTGATTATGTTACTTCATCAGCAATTTATCAGGATGGCAAAGAAGCAGGCAGATAAGCTTGCAATAATTGACAAGACCACAGGGAGAAACGTCACATACTCAAGGGCTCTGATCGGCGCACTGATCCTGAGTTCCAAATTTCAGAAATATGACGAGGGATTCATTGGCATTATGATTCCCACCTCTGCAGGTTGCGCACTTGCAACGGCCGGTGCCCTGATGAGCGGAAGAGTCCCCGTTATGATCAACTATTCAACAGGCGCTGAGACAAATGCAAAGTACGCCCAGCAAAAATGTAAATTCAGAACCATCATTACTTCCAAAGCCCTGCTGGAGAAGATAAATTGCCCTTTGATTGACGGAATGGTGCTGATTGAAGACATTATGGCAGGTGTAACAACAGGTGATAAGCTGAAAGCTGCCCTTAAAACAAAGGTTCCTCTTAAAACGCTCCTTAATATGGTCCACAAAGGGGACGAAGATGACACTGCTGTAATTCTGTTTACCAGCGGAAGTGAGAAAGACCCAAAGGCAGTACCGCTGACCCACCGGAATATTGCTTCAAATATTGAAAATTTCGGTGCTTACGTTAGCCTGAGTGAGTCGGATATACTTCTGGCAAATCTGGTATTTTTCCACGTGTTCGGGTTGACGGTGAACCTCTGGGTCTCATTTTATTATGGAATGACGATGGTGACATACGCTAATCCTCTTGATTTCCAGACAATCAGCAAAATAGCAAGGGATGAGAAACCGACAATTATGGTAGGAACCCCGAGCTTTTTCTGGGGCTATCTCCAGAAATCCGATCCCGGAGACTTCAAGACTCTAAGGTTGATGGTGGCAGGCGCCGACAAATGCCCTGATGCCCTGAGGGAAGGATATTTGAAAAAACATGGGGTCAACCTTCTTGAAGGTTACGGGGCCACCGAGACTTCACCGGTCATATCGGTTAATTCCCGGGAGTTTAACAGACCAGGAAGTACAGGAAAATTAATACCGAACGTCATGGTGAGGATCGAGAATTTTGAAACCGGCGGGGAGTGTGCTGTCGGGGAAGTTGGAAAGATCATGGTAAAAGGAGACTCCGTTATGAGAGGATATTATGATGATCCGGAGCTCACTGCCGAAGTACTTGCTGACGGCTGGTATAATACCGGCGACATGGGATTCTTTGATAAAGACGGCTATCTCTGGCACGCAGGACGTTTTAAGAGGTTTTCAAAAGTAGGAGGGGAGATGGTTTCGCTTGTCAAGGTAGAGAACGTACTGGAGAAGTATCTGCCCGAGGGTGTCTCCTGCTGTGTTGTAGAGGTATCTGATGAGAAAAAGGGATCGTACATATTGGCTACTGTTTCCAGGGAGGTCAACAAAACACATATCCTGAGGAAGATGCTCAACGATCTGCCTATTATAGCGCTCCCCAGGCAGTTTATAGTCATCGAGCAATTACCTATGATGAGCACAGGGAAGATAGATTTCCGGAGTGTTACAAGGATGGTCCAGGAGTTAATAAACGCTTCTGAATCTGTGCAACCTGCAACATGAATCTTATCTGATCTGATTGAGTATTCTCAGGCTGTCCATCCCTCATTAAAGTGAAAGCTATCGCTATGCCAGGTCAAATTCTGCCCTGTCATTTTTGTCGAACAGCTTTCTTTGCCCCTGTACATTTATCTCAACAGGTTCTGACCAGCCTTTAATGAAGTCAACCAATAGCTTTTTATGGTTTATTTTAAAGCTGATCCAGTGGCTACGGAAAGTAATATTAAGGTTGATCTCTTTTATTTCTGCCGGTAATCCGGGACTCAGCCATAAGACATCATCTCTTATTTCCAGCCCGGTGTAACATCGTTCAATCAGATCGATCGTACCGGCCATTGCACCCAGGTGGATACCTTCAGGTGTTGTACCTCCCTGAACATCCCTGAAATCATAACCCATCCGGTTAAATACTTTTACCAGCGTCTCTGAAGAAAAGAGATAAAACAGCATAAGGACATCTGCCTGCTTGCAGACCCTGTAGTTATTGGCAGAGTCTTTTTCCTTTTCCAGTATCCTGTCGAGACGCATGGTATTGCCATGTTCTTTCCTGTACTTTTTCCAATCCAGATCCTTTAGTTTCTCGAAGCCTTCAAACTGTAAGATGATATCATTATCGAGAAAAGGGATATACATTTTTGTGTGAAGCTTTTCCCATAGTTCTATATCTTTTTCCGAGAATCCGACTTTCTCAGAGAGTTCATTAAGCAGCCTTCTGTCGAAAAGCCTTATCAGATCCAGTGCACATTTAACAACCCAGGCAGCCATAAAATTCGTATAGGCATTATTGTTCAGTCCGGGAAGATCCGAGCCGGGATATCTGGTATGATACTCATCAGGCCCCATCACGCCGTTTATTTCGTATCTGTCGCGTATATGGTTGTAGGTGGCAATACCCGACCAGAAGAGGGCGGTGTTCAATATTATTTCTGCACCATAATTTGCAAGGAATTCCATATCCTTTGTCGCCTGGAAATATTGCCAGACATTAAAAGGGATTGCGGCATTAATGTGTCTCTGTATCCTTGAGTTATCAGGGATCCAGCGACCGGAATCCGGATTAAGATGTATAATCTGAGTTTCCTCCCTTCCATTGCTTCCGCTTTGCCAGGGGAACATTGCTCCCCTGAATCCGTTTTCTCTGGCTGCCATCCGGGCCTGGGGTAATCGGCGGTAACGGTACATCAGCAGCGACCGGGCCAGCTTCGGCATGTGCAGGTTAATATAAGGGAAAATAAATAATTCATCCCAGAATATATGTCCCCGGTAAGCTTCACCATGCCAGCCGCGGGCCGGAACACCGATATCGTATCCTATGCTGTTCCGAGATACGGTCTGATGGAGATGAAAGATATGCAGTCTGAGAATCAGCAATTCATTATTCCTGGTTTTAATTTCGATTTTGCTGTGCGACCATATCTGTTCCCAGGCAGATCTGTGACCTTTCAGGATCTCATCGAAATTGGCCAGATAGTTGATCTTGTTGCTTGCCTCATCAAACGGATCGCTGATTGCTAAATCCCTTGAAGTATAGATCGATACCAGTTTCTTTACTTTCATGGGACGTAGCTTTACGCAATCGGCCTGAATATCCTGCCACACAGATTTCTCTTTAATGGTTGTTGAACGCGAGCTTTGTATTTCAAACTTATCATCAAATATCCTGGTTAGACAAGCCTGTACCATTTCTATTTTAGACTGTTTTGTCCGGCTGATCAGGAAGATGGTGTTCACATTAATATTCCCCGTTTCAAGTATATCGAGATGATCACTGTTCAGATCCTTGTAACGCTCCACACCCTGATTCCTGATATCCCCGTCCAAACCCGATCGTATTGTAATTTTGCCATCCCAGTTTTCCGGTATT
>JAHYJA010000015.1 GCA_019429325.1 Bacteroidales bacterium | reverse complement strand
ATTATCCCACAGGATTAACAGTACCGGAATAAAATCTGATTTCACATGGCTGCCCGGGAAGCATGAAATCAATTTCGGGGCTGAAATTAAGTCATATAGCATATTACCCGGAAGTTTCATGCCTGCCAGGGATTCCTCGATCGTCAATCCCAACTCAATTCAGAAACAGAAGGCACTCGAAACAGCTGTTTACATTGAAGACAATTTTCCCGTAACTGATTATTTATCAATTAACGCAGGATTGAGGTTTGTTACATACCTCGCCTTCGGACCCCAGACCGTTCTCGCCTACGACCCGGATTACCCTAAGGGTATCTCCTCTGTAACTGATACCCTTGTTTTTGGAAAGGCTGATCCCTATAAGACATACGCGGGACCTGAACTCAGGTTATCGGCAACTTTTAAGACCGGACTGCATAGTACCGCAAAGCTGAATTACAGTCACACCCGGCAATACCTCCATCTTTTGTCCAACACAATCTCTATCTCGCCGAGCGATATCTGGAAGCTGAGCGACTATCATATCAAACCCCAGATGGGAGACCAGTTTGCCGCAGGATATTACAGGATGTTCAATCAGGATAAAATTGAGGTATCTGCAGAAGCCTATTATAAGAAGATTGAGAACATAATCGATTTTGAGGGTGGTACAAGACTGGTGATGAATGAGTTCATTGAAAGAGACCTGATAAACGTCAACGGGAAGGCTTACGGGATTGAATTGCAGGTAAGGAAACCTGAAGGAAGGATAAGATGGAGCCTTGGGTATACCTGGTCCAGAGTGCTTATCAGGAGCACAGGTACCTTCGCTGAGGAAAGTATTAACAGAGGTGAATGGTTTCCGGCTGATTTTGACAGGCCGCATGACCTTATTCTGACCTTCAATTATTTGCATACCAGACGATTGAGTTTCTCTGCCAACTACACATACAGCTCGGGCCGGCCGGTCACTTACCCGGTTTCATCTTACAAAATCGGAGACATTGTCCTTACACATTTTTCCGACAGGAACAAATACCGGATCCCTGCCTATTCGAGGCTCGACATCTCCTTTAAGGTCAGCGGTGATCTTAAGGTTAAGAAAATTGCACACCCTCACTGGATATTTTCCCTGTATAACCTCACAGGTAGACAGAATGTCTATTCGGTTTACTTTAAGAATGAAAAGAATACTGTTAAAGGATACTATCTGTCCGTTTTTGGCAGACCAATACCATCGGTATCATTCAATTTTGACTTTTAGCGACCATGAAACCTGAGACACTAATACGAACACTAACCATGATCCTCCTGTTTGCCGGCTGCACCATCGAGTTTAAACCGGAGATCATGGAGGATAAAGAACTGCTTGTTGTGTCAGGGCTTATCACCGATCAGGCGGTCTCAAACAGAGTGGTTCTTTCGAGGTCCACTCCCATTGGTAACCAGATAATCTCCAATGCTTTGACTGGCGCTCTTGTGACCGTTACAGACGAAAACGGAGTTGTAACAACATTAACTGAAACTTCTCCCGGGATCTATTCAACCGACTCAACAACTTTTCGCGGCAGAGTAGGCGGCCACTATGCACTGAACATTTTTGCAGAGGGCGGGAATTATGAGACCGATTTTGTTGAAATGAAGCCGGTACCACAGATCGGTGCATTATACTACGAAAAAGTTGTAATCACCGCTTCCACAGACAGCTCGAGAATAGATGAAGGATGCAGAATATATCTCGATAGTTATGATCCGACAGGGAAATGTCTCTTCTTCAGATGGGGTTTTGTGGAAACCTGGGAATATCATATCCCGTACCCTGTTGTCAACAGTAAATGCTGGGCAACTGAAAGGTCTGACAGGATACTGATAAAAAATACTTCAGTTTATAATCAGGCCAGGATCTCGAAATATCCGGTTATATTCATCACTAACAGAACAACCAGATTGCAGATCAAATACAGCATACTTGTGAATCAGTATTCGATCACTGAAACTGAATATAATTTCTGGGAGAAGGTGCAAAGTGTCAATGAGAATGTCGGAGGCCTTTACGACATGACGCCCATGGCGATCCCGGGAAACATAAGATGCACTTCCAGACCGGAAGAAACCGTTCTGGGTTATTTCAGCGTTTCGGCAGTTGCGGAGAAAAGACTCTTTGTTGAGGATCAGTTCCTGGGACTACCCCATTTTTATACCTATTGCGTTACCGATACTTTGACAGGCTTTCTTCCGGAAGAGGGACTTAACAGCAGTTACTGGGTAGTTGATGATAACGGTAACGAGATCCCTCCCTGGTGGGTGATCACAACATACAGGGAATGTGGTGATTGCGTTACTGATGCCGAGAGGATAAAACCGGATTACTGGGACGATTTCTGACAAACCCCGACATGAAAAGAATTATAAGATATTTCTTATTGATCATTTTGCCGGGCTTTATCGTGGTTCGCTCGGAAGCACAGGTCATTACCTCATCTGACCTTAGGGTTCGGCTGAAACAATATCTTGAGGCATCCCCCCGTGAAGAGCTCTGGCTCCATGTCGACCGGAGCAGATACATTGCCGGAGAGGATATATGGTTCAGTATATTTGCTATAAACAGGCAAACCGGAAGAGTATCCGGGCAGAGCACCATTGCATATGTTGAGCTTTTAAATCCATGGAACATCCCGGTGATTCAAAAACGGTTCAGGCTTGAGGGTGGCAGGGGTGAAGGGAGTTTCATTCTGCCTGATTCCTTAAGCTCAGGCTCCTATACCATCAGGGCATATACCCGATGGATGAAAAATTATTTGCCGGGAAACTGCTTCATGCAGGATGTGGATGTTTACAACCCGTTTAAAAATTCATATTTTCAGAGGAGGACCAGTTTTTCCCCTTTTAGGCGCTACTCCGTAAATATAGGCTTTTATCCCGAGGGAGGGGTACTCCTCGACGGTGTGATCAACAGGGTAGCGGTGCGTTGTTTCAGCAATAATGATGCCGGTGTGGAATATTCAGGGATAATAAGAAGTAATGAGGGAGACTCAGTTACAGTGTTCAGTACAGATGCAGCTGGCTACGGCTCATTTTTAATCACACCCGAAAAGGGAAAAAACTATTCCGTCACTTCAGAAGATGGATCTTTCAGGCTTCCATCCGTCCTCAGTGAGGGATTTTCGCTTTCCATCGATAATTCGTTGAATGACAGAATAGAAGTTTTGATCAGGTCTTCGGGGAATAAAGCTCCTCAAACTCCTGCGACCTGTTTCCTGGTAATCCATAGCAGTGGGAATATTGATTACCTGGATGAAATTAAGATCAGCGAAGCATTTATCAGGAAAACGGTTTTCCGCAGCGATCTCCGGGGAGGTGTTGCCAGCATTGCCCTGATAAGGGAAGATGGGGAAATAATGGCCGAAAGGTTGTTTTACTCACCGGCGCATGACCCTCCGGTAGTGGATTTAAGAGCAGACACCCTTTTTGACCCGAGGCAAAAAGTATCTGTCAGTTTTTATCTGGGTAATAAGGCCGGAAAAAGAATTAATGATTTCAGTATTGCAGCTGTACCTGCCGCGATATCAACCCACTCTATAGGTATAGATGATTTTCTGATCGTCGGAACTGAGTACGGCCCTGGTCCCCTGAAGTTTTTAAGTGGTTTTTCAGATGGCCCTGAAAGTGAAGCTTTTGATAATCTGCTTATATATTCAGAGAGCAACTGGATAAAGTGGGAGGATGTAATATCAGGAAATTTCGGGCAACCCGGATACTCATTTGAACAGTATGGTCACAATCTGTCGGCCGGAATCAGGTACAGGGAAGATAAAAAGAGCGGTAATGCACGTATTCTTTACATGTCGGTAAGGGGAAAAATTGCGGATTTCAAATATGCCAGGAGGGATAATGATGGCCGGTTCAGCTTTCTTCTGCCGGCCGATACCTTACGCAGAAACCTTATCATCCAGCCGGGGTATGCAGATAACAATATGATACTTGAGCTTGAACCGGCATTTTCCGGTAAATTGCCTGAATCGTACAGTATCAGGAGTGTCATGACTGATTCACTTGTCAAACTATTCTCAAACCTGAGCTTCAACTACCAGGCTTCAAAGATATATGGAACAACTTACAGGACAGGACCCGTTGCAGGTGGTGCTGTTGCCCGGAAGACAGCGAGATTCTATGGGATACCCGAAATGGAGGTTTTCCTGGATGATTATATAAGCCTTCCACAGATGCAGGAGGTTTTTACCGAATTACTGCCCGGAATAATTTTAAGACCGGTAAAAACGGGTTATGAAATTAAAATAACAAATCCCATTACCGGAGTCTATTATATCGAGCCACCTCTGGTAATGATTGATGGCTTGATTATCAATGATCTGACTATTCTTGCCGACCTCGATCCGGAGCTGGTTGAGAAGATTGAGGTTGTGAGGACTCCCTACCTGGTTGGCGACCTTGTTTTGAATGGCATTGTAAATGTAATAACCCGTTCAGGCAACTTCAGTGACGTTATATTACCCGATTATGCCGTTGAACTACCCTACAGGGCTGTTGAAAAAATTTCCCTGTTTGATGCTCCTGATTATTCTGCAGGCGACAAACTGCTGAGAAGAATACCTGATCTCCGAAACACGCTTTACTGGAGTCCTTCAGTCAGGACCGGCACGAACGGAGAAGCTTTGGTTGAATTCTGGACACCGGATTATCCTGGTATCTGGATGATTTCCATTAACGGCATCACTGATGAGGGGGAACTGTTTTCAGCGAGGAAAATGATTTATTCGGAATGAGTTTAATTTTTTATTACAACACATAAGGCACGGTTTTTGAGGGTTTTCTTCACTGTTAAACCCTGACCTGCTCTATACTTAACCAATGAAAGGAAGACTCTTTCTTTTAATTGCTTTTTCATTTATAATCATTCAGGCTTTCTTGAAGGACCAGGAATTAAAAGGACAGGATTTTGATGACATCCTGAATACAGAACTATATGTTTATCAGGACAGTCAGATCCTTTACAACGGAAGGATATGGAACAGGACATATTCCAACATTATCGGGAACGAGTTCCTTTTCTCCGCTGTCTGGTTCAGGGGAGATGTCATAACAGGGAATGAGACATTCCATGACAGAATGCTCAGGTACGACATAGTGATCGACGAGCTCCTGATAAGAAGGCCTGACGGGGTGATAATTGCCCTTAACAGGGAAACGACCAGCGGTTTTACCCTGAAAAACGATAATACAGAGTACCGCTTCATTAATCTTGGCCTGGGCGAGGAGAGAAATATAACCGGATACGCCTGCGTGTTGTATGAAGGGAAATGCAACCTGTTGCTGAAATCAGTCAAGGAAATCACACCCCTTGGTTATCGCAGGGTGTTTGATATTTTTACCCAGACCGACCAGCTTTTTGTCATGAAAGAGGGTACAGTGTTCCGGCTGAAGGGGAGAAAAGGACTTCTCGACTTTCTGGATGATAAAAGAGATGAGCTGAGGAAGTACATGAGAAACAATAATCTGATAATAATGCCCAGACAACCGGAATCTGTTATACCGGTACTTGTCTACTACGACAGCCTGGTCGATTGACTGATCTTAATCATGAGGTTTCTATTTTTTGCAGGATTGATTTTGTTAAGCTTTTCGGGCCACTCACAGGACTCCGTCAGGGTCTATCCTGTTACCTGGGAGTATCGTAATCAGTCATTCGGCGAATTTGTCCGGGAAGCCGAAGCTGTTCATGACATCAGATTCTTTTTTGTGGAAGAATGGTTTGCCGGAAGGTTGCTGGGTAACTATGGAGACCCGGTTTCTGTTTCACTTGTGCTCGACAACTATCTGTCCGGTTCAGGTATCTATTATCTGATCACCCCTCGGGGTGATATAATACTTACAAAGGGGTATATGGTCAGATTACCGGAAACGCGTGACGCAGAGGAATCGAAATTCCTTCCCCGGGAGGTACTAACCGAAATTAAGGGGGACGAGAAGATTGCCACCAGCATGTTCATCGATGTCGGTAACCCTGCAGACAGGAATAAACCGGGAAATGCCACTATATCGGGATGGGTGAGGATGGACAATACAGGTGAGCCAATAGCAGGAGTAACAGTTTTTAATCAGCAGTTGTCAGTCGGTGCCGTTACAAACGCCTACGGGTTCTATTCCATTTCAATGCCACGTGGCAGCTATTCGCTTCAGTATTCATTCATTGGTATGAGGGAAAAAAAGCTCAATGTGAACCTGTATGGCGACGGGGAAATAGATATGGAAATGAGCAGTGTCCTGATACCTTTGAAAGAAGCAATCATATCTGCTCAGAGGAACGCCACAATGCAACGGTTTGAGGTAGGACTCGAAAAGATCAGTGTCGTGAATCTCAAGCTATTGCCGACATCTCTCGGAGAATCCGATATCATTAAGAGTGTTCTGTTCGTTACGGGTGTCAAAGTAGTGGGAGAGGGATCTGCCGGGTTTAATGTGAGAGGAGGTTCAGCCGATCAGAATCTTATACTGCTCTATGGTGCACCATTATATAATCCGAACCATTTTTTTGGTTTCTTCTCAGCAGTAAACACCGATATTATCAGGGATGTAACCCTTTATAAGGGTGGTATACCTGCGCGCTATGGGGGACGGGTATCATCGGTCCTGGACATAGTACCCAAAGATGGTAACAGGAAAGAGTTTGCTGGCAACGCAGGGATCAGCCCGGTGACTGCACACCTGATGATCGAAGCTCCGGTTATTGAAGACAAATGTTCTTTCATTGTTACAGGACGCAGTACTTACTCAAACTGGATCTTCAGGAGAATTGATAACCCATGGCTTAATAGCAGCATGGCATTCTTTTACGATATTGCCGGCAGGTTATCATACGATCTGAGCAAGAACGATAAACTTGAATTCTCTTCCTATTTTAGTAACGATGCCTTTCGCCTTAATTCGGATACCCTTTACAGGTATGACAACACTATTCTTTCATTGAGATGGAAGCACTTTTTCAGTAACCGGTTCTTCGCCCAACTGGCGGCTAATACCAGCAGATACGATTATACAATCTCAAGTGACAGGGTACTCCAGGAGGGTTTCAAGATAGCGCACAATGTCAGAAGCTCAGGCTTTAAGGCTGATTTTAACTGGTACCCCGCTGGCAGAAGTGAAATGAATTTCGGGACTGAACTTGTTTATTATTCAATAAGACCGGGTGATTACCTGCCTTCAAACGATTCCTCAATGGTTAATCCGTTTCTGATCCAGAAGGAGAATGCCCTTGAAACAGCCCTCTGGTTTGATCAGAAGATTCAGGTATCAAGCTTCCTGTCAGTCAGCGCGGGTCTCAGGTTCTCGTCCTTCTTTGCACTCGGACCTGCTGATGTTATGCAGTACGATCCTTCCCGGCCCAGAGAACTGTCAACAATAACTGATACCATCAGTTTCTTACAGAACCGTATAATTAAATCCTATGCCGGACCTGAGTTCAGGGTCTCGATGAACTTTATCCTGGCGGATAACAGCTCATTTAAGATAAATTACAACAGAACGCGACAGTACCTTCACCTTCTGACCAACACCACAGCCGTCTCACCTACCGATACATGGAAACTCAGCGATTATTACCTGAAACCCCAGATCGGAGATCAGATAGCCTTGGGTTATTACAGAATGCTTTACAGAAACTCGATTGAGACTTCGGCAGAGATCTATTACAAGAGAATAAGCAACATGCTTGATTATAAGGGAGGGGCAAAGCTGGTATTGAACGGGAATATCGAAACCGAGATAATAAATGTCAGGGGAAGAGCCTATGGAGCGGAACTCTCAGTTAGGAGCACCGAGGGAAGGCTGAGATGGAGTGCAGGCTACACATATTCCAGGATCCTGATCAGAAGCGTGACAGAGTTTAATGATGAACTCATCAATTCCGGGAAATGGTTCCCGGCAAGCTTCGATAAGCCGCATGATGTTTCAGCTACTCTGAACTATCTTTTCTCCAGACGGTTCAGCTTCTCTGCAAGCTACACATACAGTACGGGCAGACCTGTCACCTTTCCTGCAGGTGTTTACCAGACAGGAGGCATCACCGTACCTTATTACTCGGAGCGGAACAAATACCGGATCCCCGATTATTCACGGCTTGACCTGTCGATGAAAATAAGCGGTAACCTGAAGACCAATAAGATAGCCCACCCTCACTGGACAATCTCTGTCTATAACATTCTGGGAAGGGCTAACGTCTATTCAGTCTATTTCAGGGAGGAGAATGACCAGATCAAAGGCTATAAATTATCCATATTCGCCCAGGCAATTCCTTCGGTAACCTATAGCTTTGATTTTTAAAAGGTATGAAGACTCTTAATTTAATTCCGGTATTGTTATTCATCTTTCTGTCAACAGGATGTGTTACAGAATTTGTTCCCGAAATTTCCGAATCGGAGAATGTGCTGGTGGTGGAGGGATTGATCACTGACCAGCCTGAAGCAAACAGGGTAAGGATCACTCTCTCACTGCCCCTGAGTAACTTGTCAGATCCTCTTCCGGTTACTTCGGCAATAGTCACTGTTAAGGATGATCTCGGGAACATTCATGAACTGAGGGAGAAGGAACCGGGTAACTATTATACCAATCCGGCCAGGTTCAGGGGGGAACCCGGGAGAAAATACTTTTTGCTGATCGAAAGCTATATGGGAACTTATGTATCGTCGTGGATGGAAATGGTGCCTGTTCCTCCGATCGATAGTGTCTGGTACGAAAAGGAATTTGTGAAACTGAACCAGCTTGGAAAGGTTGTGGAGGGTTGTCAGATCTATCTCGATACTCATGATCCAATGAACTATGCAAGGTTTTTCAGATGGAATTACTCCGAAACATGGATCTTCACACTGCCATATGATGTGCCCAACAGGGTCTGCTGGATCACCGAAAAGTCGAACCGGATTTTTCTGACTAATACCAGTTATCTTGCCGAATCGGCTGTGAAGCGCATGCCGGTCAGAAAAATAGCGACGGAAACCGACGACAGGCTGAAGGAACTATACAGTATTCAGGTTAATCAGTATTCTCTTAATGAGGAGGAGTTTCTCTACTGGGAGAAGATCCGCAAGATCTCTGACAAAACAGGAGGTTTGTATGATGTTGTGCCTATGACGATCCAGGGGAACATGAAGAACATTAATGACCCTGATGAGCTGGTACTTGGATTCTTCAGTGTTTCGGCTCTCTCATCGCAAAGGAAATTCATCAGGGATTACTTTGCCGGGCAGAAGGACCTGTATACAGGATGCCCCTTTGCTACCGTACCTATTTCCTCACCTATCAGGTACCTGGGCGAACTCTACTGGGTGATAATCATGAATTATGATGAGATGACAAAAACATATACCGATCAGTTGCGGTGTGCTGACTGCACGACCAGGGGTACGACAGTAAAACCTGATTTCTGGCCCGAAGATTAAAAATGCCGGATAAAGAGTGTAAAATGCTGAAACAAAAGATTATATTGATTTGTGTACTGTTGGTGGGAGAAACATTCCCTCACTCCTTTGGACAGGAACAGATCATATACCGGGATAAAAGGACCGGAACAGGAGAGCGGATTTTTATCCATACCGACAGGGAGGAGTATCTTGCAGGAGAAAATTTCTGGTTTTCAGCATTTACTTTCGACAGGCAGGACAATAACAGACCGGGAATAAGCGGTACAGGGTACATCGAATTGCTCAACAGCGACCATAATCCTGTTATTCAGAAACGTATACTTTTAACAAACGGCACAGGTCATGGCACTTTTCAGCTTCCTGATACGCTGAGCCCGGGTACTTATATTCTCCGGGCATATACGAACCTGATCCTGAATCTTCCTCCCGGTAACTGTTTCAGGAAGGTTATCAGTATATATAATTCATTAACCAGTAAGGATTTTCTCAAAATTATCTATGCCGGAGAACCAGTGCTGGAGAAAAGACCTGCTGATCCGGCTATCTCCGTAAAATCATCAGATCTCTTCAGCCGAAGGGAAAAAATAACTCTTGAAATCGAGATTGACAAAGATCTGGTTGCCTCGCCTGAATATGCAAACCTGAGCATATCGGTAAGCTCAAAATCCGGGAATGACAATTTTAACGGTCCGGAAGATTATTTGTACCTGTATGCAAATCCTGCAGAACCCGATGATATCAGATTCAGTCCGGAAGTCACCAGCCATTTCCTTTATGGCAGGCTCATCCCGCAAAAAGCAGGCGCTGTTATCGGCAATCAGCTAATGTTGCTTTCTGTCCCGGGCAAAGAAGCAATCTTTCAGTATTCGCTTACAGACAGGGAAGGCAATTTCCGTTTCATGATCGACACCGACGCTATTCCGGATGAGATAATTATTCAGCAGAAGGACAACGAGAGCGGCAATCTGATCAGGATGGGTTCCCCGTTTACGGACAATTTTCCGGAATACAGAAAAATCACGGATACCCTTCTTTCAGATATCCCCGGTCATATTGCCGAGTGGAGCGTTAACCACCAGGTATCGAAGATATATGGAATGAGTTCAACCGGTAAGCCGACTGCCGATTCTTCCTTCCGGCCGAAAAGCGCGAGATTCTATGGTATCCCCGATATGGAGCTGAGGATGGCTGATTATATCTTGCTGCCAAACATGCAGGAGGTGTTCTTTGAGCTTATTCCCGGAGTTTCAATGAGGACAGGAAGAGTACGACCCGGCATTACAGTCACCAGCCTTGTCGATAACAGACCGTATGAATCTGACGCGACCCTGATGATTGACGGGGTAGTCATCGGAGATCCGGCGGTGATAGCCGGGATGAACCCTGAACTGGTCGAGAGGATTGACATACTCAGGTCTGAATATACAGTTGGCGGTTACCGTTTTTACGGAATAGTGAATGTGATCACTAAATCAGGTAATTATGCTTCCTTTCCCCTCCCTGACTATGCCGTGCGGTTTCCATACCGGATATTTGACCCTGATGTTCCATTCGTTTCTCCTGATTACTCAGAAACGGAAGCGAAGCAGAGCCGGGTCCCGGATTTCAGGAACACTCTTTACTGGAACCCGTCAGTAAAGCCAGGGAAGGACGGAAAAGCCAGGGTGGAGTTCTGGTCGTCGGATTATGTATCTGATTACGAAATTAACGTCCACGGGATTTCATCTGAAGGAATTCCCTTGTCAGCCAGTAAGACCATCAGGGTCGAGTGATACTTAGTGGTAAATAAACCTTAACCACAAAGGAGCTCAAAGGGTTACACGAAGGTTCACAAAGTTTATGAATTAATCAGGTTAAAGGTTGCCCTTTTAAAATATTTCAGTAATTTTCTTTTTTAATTCAATCAGATCATGAAAACCAGAAAAACTTCACGCCGCGATTTTATTGCTAAAACAGGCATCGTTACCGCGGGTGTTGCACTGGGCGCCCCGGCAATGAGCGCTGCAGCTTATAACCGCATATATGGAGCCGGGGAGAGAATAAATGTCGGATTTATAGGTCTTGGCAACAGGGGTACTCAGCTTCTGGGACTTTTTATGAACCAACACGATGTCCGGACAGCTGCTTTCTGCGATACTTATGAACCCTATATGCTGCGCGACAGAAGCAAAGTCCATCCCGGATATTTATCAGAACTGGGTGGCAGGATCCCGCAAATGGGTGAAAAATTCCCGGAGAAGCCCATCCTCTATAATGATTTTCGCAAACTACTGGAAAATACGGATATAGATGCTGTTGTAATTGCCACACCCGATCACTGGCACGCTATCCAGATGATCAGCGCGGTTAAAGCCGGCAAAGATGTATATGTAGAGAAACCATTGACCATAACCCTTAAAGAGGGAAGGGAAATGGTCAGTGCTCAGGCAGAAACACAGAGGGTGGTTGCCGTAGGACTTATGGCTGATGGGCGAAACGGCCCCGATAGCAGTAAGCACCCACGGAGGAAGATATTTCTTTGATGACGACAGGACAATACCCGATGCAATGCAGGTTACATTTGAATTCAAGTCAGGAGCCATTATAACATTCTGTACTTATGAGGCCAGCAGCGGAAACTTGTTCAGATACGGTGAGATTGAGCTGCGGGGTACTCTGGGCACCCTTAACGCCGACGAGAACGGCTATCGGATCACTCCCGCAAGAAACGGCCAGTTCCAGACTTACAAACATACCCTCCAGGCTGAGGAGTTCAGCGTTAAGGACACTCCGATGGCTGACGGAAGCAGCGGCGACAGTACAGGTACCCTTGTGCGGAACTTCCTCGATTGTATTAAATCCGGGCAAACACCACTCTGCTCCATAGAGGATGGTCACAGGTCGACCAGCTTCGCTCACCTCGCAAATATTGCCCTGGAGGTCAGGGAGAGGCTGCAATGGGATCCGGACAGGGAAAGGTTTACCAACAACGAAAATGCAAATAACCTCCTGCATTATGAGTACCGGAGTCCATGGAAACTTTGAGCGATCATTGTTCCGTTCCATGCCTCATTAGCTTAATTACAGATAAACAATTGATAAACTCTTAGCAAAACCAGAATGAAACAAAACAGAAGAGAATTTATAGGGACAGTCGCCTCTGCCGGACTTCTTTTGCCATTTCAGTCAACATCATGGTCAATACCTCAGGATAATAAACAGGAAAAATTTCCTCTGAGATTGTTCTCTAAGCCAATCGACAACTACGATTTTGACTTTATGTGCGAGTGTGTCAACAGAAGCGGGTTAGGGGGCTTTGACCTGACCGTAAGGCCGGCAGGTAAAGTTGAACCCTCAGCGGTGGAAAAAGATTTGCCGCCTCTTGTTGAAAAGGCCCGGAAATATAACCTGGCTATCGATATGATCGTTACCGGCATCGTTAATGCCACCGATCCCCTTGCTGAGAGAGTACTTAAAACAGCCTCATCCCTTGGCGTAACACATTACAGGCTGGGATACCTCGATTTTGACCTTAAAACCGGCGTCTGGGAATCGCTTCAGAAATATAAGGGGGACATGAAAGGCCTGGTTGACCTTAACCAAAAATACAGAATACATGGCGATTATCAGAACCATGCAGGAACCAGGGTGGGTTGCTCAGTATGGGATCTGTTTGAGATGCTCCGCGACTATCCTCCGGAACATATTGGCTGTCAGTATGATGTCAGGCACGCGATGGTCGAGGGTGCCAATGCGTGGATTATAGGCATGCGGCTTATTTCAGGCTTAATCGGTTCTCTGGCAGTAAAGGATTTTACATGGATGACAGTGGAGGGAAGACCAAGGGCTGTAACTGTACCCATTGGAGAGGGGATGATTAACTGGGATCTATTCTTCAGAACTGTTAAGGAACTGAATATCTCAGGCCCGGTCACATTGCATGTTGAATATCCGCTGCTTGAAAAAGATGAGGAGAAACTCTCCCTCAGTCAGCAGCAGAATATCATTGTAAGGAAAATCAAGAAAGACACGGATTACCTTAAGAGTTATCTTGAAAAGTATCAACTAATTTAAATTGTTAATGCATAGCCGGAGAAGTTTTATCAGTAAAGGACTTATGGCTGCAGGTGCAGCTATAATTGCCAGTCCGTTCGACTGCCTGATATCAGGATGTGCCCCGTTTGCGGCAAAAAAGATCAGGATAAAACGGGTCAGCTCGGATTTTGAAAGAGAACCTCTTATCCGTCCCTTCGGCTTCAAGGGGGGCTTTATGACGGAAATATGGCAGAGCGCTTCTTATCTTGAAAGTGATTCCGGGAATCATTCAATAGGTCTCTGTACACAAAGTGTTCTCTGGTCCGATGCGAAAGTCTTTGAATCCCACTCGGAAAGCGGTGGAAATGCACTGATGTACGCAATGACCGAGAGGGCGATGCAGATACTTAAGAGTCAGCAATATATATCGCCTGTTGAGCTTTTGGATCATCTCTATACCGAGATTTATGATTATGGAAAAAGAATAACATCAAATCCTGATCTGAGAAAAACCTTTGCGCTCAACGCACTTGTAGGTGTCGATAATGCCGTATGGCTTCTTTACGCAAAGGAAAATGGCATATCCACATTTGATGAGCTCATTCCTGAGGCCTACAGGCCTGCTTTGTCATACCGGCATGATAAGGTTGCCGGTATTCCCCTGATGGCATACACAATCCCGATCGATGAGATAAAATCAGCAGTCGATGAAGGATACTTTTTCATGAAGATCAAAATTGGCCAGCCGGGTACTCAGGAAGAGATGCTGGAGAAGGATAAGGCAAGACTCACAGAGATCCATAAAGCAATCGGGAATGTGCGTACTGAATATACTGCTGATGGCAGATTGCCTTATTATTTTGACGCGAACGGCAGATATGAAGAAAAGGAGACACTGCTCAGACTGCTTGATCATGCCAGGTCTATCGGGGCATTCGACCAGATAGCAATAATAGAGGAACCATTCCCTGAGGAAGCAGAGATTGATGTCAGCGATATTCCCGTAAGGCTTGCGTCAGATGAAAGCGCTCACACGGTCGAAGATGCTGTTGAAAGGATTGAGATGGGTTATAAGGCTATAGCGCTTAAGGCAATAGCCAAAACACTCAGTATGACAATGAAGATAGCTCAGGCAGCTCATGAGCGTAATGTCCCCTGTTTTTGCGCCGACCTGACTGTCAACCCTGTTCTGGTTGAATGGAACAAGAATGTGGCGGCACGACTGGCTTCCTTCCCCGGCATAGGCAATCTGGGGCTTGTTGAGAGCAATGGTCATCAGAACTACAGGAACTGGAGTACGATGCTGGGTTATCATCCCCGGAAGGATGCTTCGTGGGTGAATGTAAAAAGAGGTGTTTACGAGCTGAGTAAAGAGTTCTACCGCACAGGCGGTGGCATCTTTGATCCGATGCCGCATTACGAGGCGATGTTCAAAGCTTAAAGTCATTCGTCCTCCTTATGTCGGACGTCACTCAGCGCTACGCGCTGTCATTCGGCTGCGCCGTCATTCAGTAGTCATTTGTCTGCCTGTCGGCGGACGTCATTTGGCCTTCGGCCGTCATTAAGCGCTACGCGCTGTCATTCGGCTGCGCCGTCATTCAGTAGTCATTTGTCTGCCTGTCGGCGGACGTCATTTGGCCTTCGGCCGTCATTAAGCGCTACGCGCTGTCATTCAGTAGTCATTTGTCCGCCTGTCGGCGGACGTCATTCATTGTTAAACAATTGAATGACAATTGAATGACAATTGAATGACAATCGAATGACCATTGAATGACCATCTAAATCTCACCTGACATTTCCGTCTTCCGGCAAAATATTCTTGACTCATATACATCCGTTTATTACCTTTATCATAAAACTTTAAAAGGATATCAATTCCTTAACAAATCCATTTATGGCACACGATGTTTTTATAAGCTACTCCAGCGTCGACAAGACTGCTGCTGACACTGTTTGCTCCATCCTGGAACAAAACGGCATAAGCTGCTGGATCGCACCGAGGGATATCACCCCGGGACTTGATTTTGCAGAGGCTATCATCGATGGCATAAAATCATCGAAACTCTTTATCCTGGTCTATTCATCAAACTCGAACAACTCTAAACAGGTCATCAGGGAAGTGGACCGGGCAGTACATTTGGGGCTTCCTGTCATTAATCTCCGGCTGGAGGATGTACCCCTGTCAAAACAACTTGAATATTACCTGAGCAGTGTTCACTGGCTCGATGCAAAGACACCTCCGTTGGAAGATCACATTAATAAATTATCGGGAGTGGTAAAAATCCTTCTCAGGAAAGATGGAGCCAAGGAGGAAGATCTCGAAAAAGCCATAAGGGATGGCATACTGCAGGTGGGACAGGATAAAAAATCAATTGCCGTGCTGCCTTTTACGAACATAAGCAACGATCCTGACCAGGAGTATTTCTGCGACGGTTTGGCCGAAGAACTCATCAATTCCTTGACCAAAATAAAAGATATCAAAGTCGTTGCCAGAACCTCCGCCTTTGCCTTTAAAGGAAAATATATCGACGTGCGTGAGGTGGGCCAGCGGCTGAATGTTGAAAAAATCCTGGAAGGCAGTGTCCGCAAGTCGGGAAACAAACTGCGCATCACGGCGCAGCTTGTCAACGTCGCGGACGGTTTTCACCTGTGGTCTGAGAAATTTGACCGAGACATGGAAGACATTTTCGCGATTCAGGACGAGATCTCATTTGCCATCGTTGACAACCTCAAAGTCACGCTTTTAAAACGGGAAGAAAAAGCGCTGCTGAAGCGGTATACGGAAGATCCGGAAGCTTACAATCTCTACCTGAAAGGGATTTTCAATCTGCGAAGATATACGGCCGAAGGATTCCAGGAGGCCATCAAATACTTCGAGCTCACCCTTCAAAAAGATCCGGATTATGCCCTCGCTTATGCCGGGTTGAGTGAAGTCTTTTATGCCATCTCCTACTGGGGAAACGTTCCTCCTCATCAGGCGTATCCGAAAGTCAAGGAATTTGCGAAAAAAGCCATAGAAATCGATAAAGAGATCGGAGAGGCTCATGCCTCTTTAGGGATGGTCTACGCATTTTATGATTGGAACGGGAAGGAAGCGGGGCGCGAATTGGCCACAGCTCTGGAATTGAATCCGAGTTCGGCCATCATTCACTTGAGTTATTCCTGGTTTTTAACACTCACGGAAAGGCATGAGGAAGCCGTCGCTGAAACCAAAAGGGCCCAGGAGCTCGATCCACTCTCACCCCTGATTATTGCTCACGTCGGCCTGGCCTGCATCTGGGGCCGTCAGTACGATAAAGCCATTCAGGAAATGAAGGCGGGAATGATCCTGGCTCCGGATTTCTATCTGATGCACTATTATCTGGGATTGGCTTACCGGGGCAAACAAATGCGCAAAGAGAATATTGCCGAGTTTGAGAAGGCGGTTGAGCTTTCCGGAGGGGCTCCCTGGCCGGCTTTGATGTTGGCCTGCAATTATTTTGAGACGGATCAGATCGAAAAAGGAGAGACTCTTTTGCAAAGCCTGGAGCAGAGAGTCCGGCAGGAATATATGCCGGCGCTGGGATTCGCCTACGTTTATTTTTTCCGCAAGGACTTGGATCAAACGTATGATTGGTTGAAGCGGGCCTGCGAAGAAAGGGACAATTTTCTTCCCTGGTGCGCGATCATCCCGATTCAAGAATACCAGCTTCACAACCACCACCGATTAAGGCCTTTATATCAAAAGTACGGATTGATCAAGTGAATCGAGTACGGAATTTGATTCCGGCCCGCCGTTTATCATAAACTTCCGTTATGAACCCAACCCGAGAACCAGTCGATCTGGGCAGAATGGCCAAAAACGTTTTTAAGATCTCGTCGTTCATCTGCATTTTCCTGCTTGCGGCCGCCGCCTGCCGATCCCCGAAGCCGGCTGCGACCATCGAACTTTCCGAACTGACCGTGGCCCGAATCCATGCGGCTTACGAAAACGGGGATTACGGCGGCAAGGAGCTGGTCCAGGCCTATCTGGACAGGATCGCAGAGCTGAACGGCCGCATCAACGCGCTGACAACCCTCAATCCCGAAGCCCTTTCGATCGCCGAAAAGCTCGACAAGGAATTCGCAGCGACCGGCGGGCTGCGCCCGCTGCACGGCATCCCACTGATCGTCAAGGACAACATCAACACCCACGGTCTCCCGACGACCGCGGGTGCCTTGGCGCTGGCGGATTTCGTCCCTCAGGAGGATGCCTTCATCATCCAAAGACTCGTCGATGCCGGCGCGATCATTCTCGCAAAGTCCAATATGGCCGAGACGGATACCGGCAATTCCATGTGCGGACCTTCCTCGCATAACGCACTGGTCGGTTTCCGGACGACCTTGGGATTGGTGAGCCGATCCGGAGATTTCCCGGCTTTTCGATCCGATTGGTCGCCGCCTTCACCGAGTTCTGGGGGATGAAACCGGAAGTCGAACCGGCAGACTTTCTTCGGCATGATCTGATTGTCCAACTCGGATTCGCGCCTGTGTGGATCGACGTCATCACGTCCTGCGCCGGGCCTTGGGCTTGGGGCGGCTTTCGAGCGCCTTCTTGACCATCCAAGCGGAAGCTCCTCGATTCGCTCTGTCTCTCTGCAATGCGCTCATTTGTGATATTCCTGCTCACAGCCACAGGTCTTGAGCTTATGCCGGGAGTGGTAGCCGTAATCCAGACCTTCGGTGATCGCATCAACTTCCATCCCCATATCCATGTCCTTGTGACCGAAGAAGGTACAGCCCCGGCTGGGGCTTTTCACCATGCCGGTCATTTTCATGACGATGTCATCCAGGAGATCTTCATCCATGAGGTCTTCTCCCTGCTTGTGCGGAAAAAGTTCATCGGTCTTCCCCTGGTACAGAAGATCCTCCGGTGGCGGCACACAGGTTTCAATGTCCACAGCAAGGTCAAGGCTCAGACCAAGAGAGTGGCGGAGAGAGTCGGTAAATACATGATCCGGCCCGTGCTGTCGTTGAAGCGGTTGTTCTTCGATGAGACAGGGGGAAAGGTCCGCTATCAGCACTCAAGACATGGCTCACAGGAAGAGTCGATGGATTATCTGGAGTTCATAGCCAGAGTCACCTCACATATTCCCGACAAAGGTCAGGTCATGGTTCGTTACTACGGCCTCTATTCCAATGCCCACAGGGGCAAGATGCGGAAGGCCGGGGTTCAAATTTCACATCCTCCTATCATTGAAGATGACTCCTCCTATGTGCCCTCCAAAGGCTGGGCAGAGATGATAAAAAAGGTCTACTAGCTCGATCCACTGGGGTGTCCTTCCTGCGACGGCCGGATGAGGATCATCTCTTTCATAGAGGATCCGAAAACGATCGACAGGATCATCCGTCATCTCGAACTAATCTTCGAGGCCGAACGCCCCCCTCCGCCTCATCAAGTCCAGCAGGAACTCCTGATGGCAGCCGAGGAGAGGGAGGAATATTCCTGAGGGCCTCAGTCGCTGCTTTTGCTGATTCAAAGGCGGAGTTTATACTGAACCTGTTGAGTTGTAGGTTTTGGTTGAATCCAGGTGATTTTTAAGCCGTTGCGCTTGTTGACCTGGACGTGATATTCTTTGTTCGCAAGGTCATTGGGGAATATTGAGAGGGATTTGATGCAAGTCCAAAAACGAAATCCTTATCTTTATGCTGCATAAACAACACGATGCACGCCGTATATCATGACATAAATCCCAACGAAGGGGTAGGGGTTCCTTCCGCCGGCAGACGGGTCGGCTCAATAACAGGAAATTGACATCGGCTCGGAGCAGTGATATCTTTAAGTCAAGAACGGGTGAATCGAGAATCATGCTCCGGGATTTACGTCAATCCATGATCGGGAAAACGATCTCTCACTACAAAATCATCGACACGCTCGGTCAAGGCGGAATTGGTGTTGTTTTTAAGGCCGAAGACACCAGGCTGAAAAGGACGGTTGCCCTAAAGTTTTTATCTCCGGACCTCACCAGGGATCGGGAGTCCCGAGAACGCTTTATTCAGGAAGCGCAGGCGGCCGCGGCATTGGATCACCCCAATATCTGCACCGTTTATGAGATCAATGAATCCGATGGAGAAACCTACATTGCCATGGCTTACGTGGAGGGTCAAAGCCTGAAAGAAAAAATTCAGGGAGGCCCTCTTGCTTTGGATGAGGCTTTCAGCCTTGTTTCCCAGGTTGCCGAAGGGCTGCGGGCGGCGCATAAAAAAGGCATCACTCATCGGGACATGAAACCCGCGAATATCATGATCACCGGTGAGGGGACAGCCAAGATACTTGATTTCGGTCTGGCCAAGTTATCCTGGGGAGAAGATCTCACAAGAACGGCGGTTGTCATGGGAACCGCAGCCTACATGTCTCACGAACAGGCTTGTGGCAAACCGGTTGATCATCAGACGGATATTTGGTCCCTGGGATGTGTCCTTTATGAGATGCTGACGGCAAAGCGGCCGTTTGAGAGTACAAGCATCCAGTCGACCTTATATGCGATCTTGAACGAAAAGCCTGAGCCCGTCTTACGGGTGAGAAACGACATTACACCTGAGGTTGAAAAGATCATCGCAACCTGCCTGCAGAAAGATCCCCGCAATCGCTATGCAGATATGGAGGCTTTGCGGGACGACTTGAAATTGTTGGGCACGAGGGATAAGACCTTGAGCATGCCTTCCGTCACCAGGGAAGAAAAGCCGCCCTCCATCTCCGTTCTTCCCTTTGTCAACATGAGCAACGATCCTGACCAGGAGTATTTCAGCGACGGCATGATGGATGAGATCCTTGACCGTCTCTTCAAGATCGGTGATCTGAAGGTTATTTCCAGGACTTCTTCAATGCATTATAAGAATAATGATAAGTCGGTAAAAGAGATTGCCCGGGAACTGGGAGTTGCCAGCATAATTGAAGGCAGTGTTCGCAGAGCAGGCAATATGGTGCGCATTGCCGTTCAGCTGATTGATGCCGGAACCGATGCCCATTTATGGTCAGAGATGTATGACGAAGACCTGAGCAATCTGTCACGCATTTTCATAATTCAGAGTGAGGTAGCACAATCTGTAGCCAGGGAGCTGAAGGCTGTTTTATCACCGCAGGAGGTTGAGCTTATTGAGAAAATTCCAACAAAAAACACTGAAGCTTACGATGCTTACCTTCGCGGCATGTTTTACTGGAGAAAACTGACCCGGAATGACCTTGAAACTGCAAAAAAATATTTTGAGCTGGCAATAGAAAAAGATCCCGAATATGCACCTGCTTATGCCGGTATTTCTTTTGTATGGGGTGGGTTAATGCAGATGGGGCTCCTTTCCCCTGAGGAAGCAGGTCCTAAAGGCATTGAAGCATTAACGAAGGCTATTGAGCTTGACAGCACAAATGCAGAAGTAATTAAAAATGATTGGCAATTAACTGGATCTGGAAACTATTTTAATGACCAGGATTTTAATGAATCGGGATATGCCGCTGCAATGAATAAAGCTGCAGAAGCCATGAAAATCTCAGCGGATTCGACTTTTATCAATCCCTTTATGCTGGCATTTCTATATATTTTGGCAGGTAATGTAGAACCAGCCCTGGAATGGCTGGAGAAAGCCTGCGAAATGCGTGATACGAATCTGCCTTATCTGAGAGTACCGATTTTTGACGTTATTCGGGATGAACCCCGTTTCCGTGAGATTGCCCGCAAGATGGGACTGCCGTATAAATAACGGCGCAACGCCACCGTCGCCCCCAACTTCGTCCCGGAGACCGGGACTTCGTTGGTCGAAGAAGGCTACGGTGGCCAAAGGGCTTAGCGGCGTAACGGCCTGTTTATCTGATAAGTTTCCAACGGAACTGGTAGGCAATAATTATCGACTAAAATTATACAAATAAAATATTTATGTATATTTGCAATAATAATGCAATATTACATAACATGATTAAATATTATCACCGAAGCATTGAAAGCCTTTTAATAAAAGCTCTGGGTGATTTTCCGGTGGTGGTTATCACAGGAGCAAGGCAAACAGGTAAATCCACCATGCTCAGAAATATATTGCCGGGCTTCAGGTATATTACTCTCGATGATCCGATACAGAGACAGATCATAAAGGAGGATCCCAGATCCCTTTTGAGTAATCAGGATAAACCGCTGATCATTGATGAGATTCAGTATGCCCCGGAAATATTATCCTATATTAAAATAGCGGTTGATACCAACAGGGAGAGAAAAGGACATTTTGTACTTACTGGATCCCAGCATTTCAATATGATGGCAGGCATCACGGAATCCCTTGCAGGAAGGGCTGCCATACTTACACTCCCGGCATTTTCGGTAACTGAACACCCAAAAGATAACCTGCAGGATCCGGAAACATGCTTTGGCACAATATTGACAGGTTTCTATCCTGAGCCATTGATCCATGGAATCGATATCTCTCTGTTTTATGGCTCATATCTTCTAACCTATCTCGAAAGAGATGTACGTCAGATATCTGAAATAAGCAACATAAATCTTTTCCAGACATTTATCACTCTGATTGCTGCAAGATCAGGATCTGTGGTAAATATTAACGAGATAGCCAAAGAGTGCGGAGTTGCATTTAATACAGCTAAAAAGTGGCTGGCAATATTGCAGGCATCCGGCATTGTTTATCTTTTGAAGCCCTGGTTCAGGAATATCCCTAAAAGGGTAATCAAGAGTCCGAAACTCTACCTTACCGACACCGGCCTTATGTCATATATCCTGAAGTACCAGAACGCAGACACACTGCAAACCGGGCCTTTATCCGGAAGCTTTTATGAAACGTTTCTTTTGAATGAATTTCTTAAATTCAAATACAACTATAATGCTGGTTTCGATATATACTTTTACAGGGATTCAAACGGAAATGAAACAGACATCATTCTGGAATCAGGAGGCAGGTTTTTTCTCTTTGAGATTAAAGCCACACAAACCCTAAGGCTTGAGCATACGAGGAACCTCAGCAGACAGCTTTCGCTGTTTCCCGGCAGTACAGGTTATCTCCTTGGATTTTATGAAGAGGAATTTAAATTGAATGATAATTTGATTGTTACAAACTGGACCAACATGTTCAGGATACTCAGGGATAATATAAATCCTGATCTGAATTCAGCAATCTTATAACGAATAACTTTTTCTTGCTTCGTATTGTCCTAATTTTTAACTTTATCAATAAAATGGATATCATGCCCAGTATTATCCCCGGTTACAACTACGACATCTTCATCTCCTAACGTCAGAAGGACAATAAGTACGACGGCTGGGTGACCGGATTTGTCGAAAATCTTCAGAAAGAGCTCGAAGCTACTTTTAAGGAAGAGATAAGTGTCTATTTCGACATCAACCCGCACGACGGGCTCCTGGAGACCCATGATGTCGATGCCTCACTGAAAGAGAAGCTCAAATGCCTCATCTTCATCCCTGTCCTTTCAAGAACCTATTGCGATCCGAAATCCTTTGCATGGGTGAACGAGTTCATGGCTTTTGTTAAACAGGCAACTGACGATCAGTACGGACTGAAGGTTAAACTACCCAACGGAAATATTGCAGGCAGGGTACTGCCTGTGACCATTCACGACCTCGACAGCGATGATACAAGTCTATGCGAATCGGTGCTGGGAGGTTTTCTCAGGGGCATAGAGTTCATTTACAGGGAACCGGGTGTGAACAGGCCGCTTACCCCGGATGATGACCCTAAAACGAACATGAATAAAACCAGGTACCGTAATCAGATAAACAAGGTGGCTCTTGCAATAAAGGAAATCATCACAGCAATAAGAAACTCCGGGTTTCAACCCGGAGAGATTACAACAAAAGCCGGGAAAGCAGCATCAGTATCAGAATCAGTAGTAGAATTGGAGAAATCCATTGCCGTGCTGCCCTTTATCAACGACAGTCCCGATCAGGAGAACACCTACTTCATCAATGGTGTGATGGAAGAGATACTTAACAACCTTCAAAGGATAAAAGACCTCAGGGTGATTTCACGTACCTCTGTTGAGAAATTCAGGGGGCAAAGCAAATCCATCTCAGAGATTGCAGAAGAACTGGGTGTAAACTACATTGTGGAGGGCAGCGGGCAGAAATACGGGAGTTCCTTTCGCCTCAGGGCACAGTTGATCAAGGCAGAGCATGAGTCACATCTCTGGGGTGAGTCGTTCCAGAGCGAGATAAATGATGTTAAAGATATTTTCAACATACAGATAAAGATTGCAGAATCAATAGCTAATGAACTCAGAGCTGTCATTTCTCCTGAAGAGAAACGGCTAATTGAGAAAATACCAAGCGCAGATATTGAGGTATATGATGAATATCTGAAGGCCCGTTCTTATTTTAGTGATTATTCAAGGGAATCGCTATATAAAGCAATTGAATATCTGAACAGCGCCATTGGGAAAAACCCTGACTGGGCACCTTTGTATGCAGGGTTGGCTGAGATCTGGATATGGATACAGCAAGAAGGGTGGGAAACACCTTCTGTTGCAAGTCCGAAAATCGCCGAAAACCTTAATAAAGCGATGGAACTGGATCCGGATCTTGCTGAGGTTCATTACCAGAGTGCCGTCATGGCTCAACTGGTGGAATGGGACTGGGGAAAGAGCGAAAAAGCATTTCTAAAATCCCTGGCCATTAATCCCAACAACCCTGACGCAAGGCTGATGTATGCACAGTTGTTACTGATCCTGAACAGGAGTGATGAATCAATAGCACAGAGAGAACTTGCTATCAGCCTTGATCCGTTAAATCCTTTGACAAAGCTTCTGTATATAGGTACATTGGTGCAGGCAGGTGATTGCAAAAACAGTTTGCCTCTTACTGAAGAAGCTTTGTCTGCCTACCGGCGGACGTCATTTGGCCTTCGGCCGTCATTAAGCGCTACGCGCTGTCATTCGGCTGCGCCGTCATTCAGTAGTCATTTGTCTGCCTACCGGCGGACGTCATTCATTGTTAAACAATTGAATGACAATTGAATGACCATTGAATGACAATCGAATGACCACTGAATGACTATCGAATGACAATCGAATGACCATTGAATGACAATCGAATGACCATTGAATGACCATCTAAATCTCACCTGACATTTCCGTCTTCCGGCAAAATATTCTTGACTCATATACATCCGTTTATTACCTTTATCATAAAACTTTAAAAGGAGATCAATTCCTTAACAAATCCATATATGGCACACGATGTTTTCATAAGCTACTCCAGCGTCGACAAGACCGCTGCTGACACTGTTTGCTCCATTCTTGAACAAAACGGTATCTCGTGCTGGATCGCTCCGAGGGATATCACCCCGGGACTTGATTTTGCAGAGGCTATCATCGATGGTATAAAATCATCGAAACTGTTTATCCTGATCTATTCATCAAACTCGAATAACTCCAAACAGGTTATCAGGGAAGTGGACCGGGCAGTACATTTGGGGCTTCCGGTCATTAACCTCCGGCTCGAAGATATACCACTGTCAAAACAACTTGAATATTACCTGAGCAGTGTTCACTGGCTCGATGCAAAGACACCTCCGTTGGAAGATCACATTAATAAATTATCGGGAGTGGTAAAAATCCTTCTCAGAAAAGATGGTGCCAGAGAGGAAGATCTCGAAAAAGCCATAAGGGATGGAATATTACAGGTGGGGCAGGATAAAAAGTCCATTGCCGTGCTGCCTTTTAAGAACATAAGCAACGATCCTGAACAGGAGTATTTCAGCGACGGGATGATGGAGGAGATCCTTGACCGTCTCTTCAAGATCGGCGATCTGAAGGTGATCTCCCGAACTTCTTCAATGCATTATAAGAATAGTGACAAATCGATAAAGGAAATTGCCCGGGAACTGAGAGTAGCAAACATAATTGAAGGCAGTGTGCGCAGAGCAGGCAATATGGTGCGCATTGCCGTTCAGCTGATTGATGCCGGAACCGATGCCCACTTATGGTCAGAGATTTACAACGGAGATCTGAGTGATCTGTCACGCATATTTGTTATTCAGAGTGAAGTGGCTCAATCTGTGGCAAGGGAGTTGAAAGCTGTTTTGTCACCACAGGAGCTGGATCTCATTGAGAAGAAACCCACAAAAAATACTGAGGCTTACGATGCTTACCTTCGCGGCATGTTTTACTGGAGAAAACTGACACGGAATGAGCTTGAAACCGCAATGAAATATTTTGAGCTGGCAATAGAAAAAGATCCTGAATATGCTCCCGCTTACGCAGGAATTGCTTTTGTCTATGGTGCGTTAATCCAAATGGGGCTTATTTCTCCTGAAGAAGGTGGCCCAAAAACCATGGAAGCACTGATGAAGGCTACAGAACTGGACAGCAATAATGAAGAGGTAATTTATGCTCAGGCTGGTATAACTACATGGATGATGTGGGACTGGGAAGCCGGAGAATCAGCATTTAAAAAAGCACTTGAGATCAATCCCAATCATGCGGAAGCACATGCATACTACTCACATCTCCTGAACATATTGGGGAGAACTGAAGAAGCAATGGCAGAGATTCAGATAGCCCTGAAACTGGATCCATATAATCCTCTTATAATCAGTCTTTATAGTGTTGACCTCTGGTTGGTCCGTCGTTTTGATGAAGCACTTGAAGCAGCCCGGGAAGCAATTCGAATGGAACCATTATCTCCGGTTGCTCAAACAGTTCTAACTGATATATTACATAAGAACGGAAGGCTTGAGGAAGCCTGGGAGTCGATAAAAAAAGAATTCATAATGATGGGTAAAGGGCAGGCTTTTGAACTTGACTTTAAAAAACTGGGATATGCCGAATCTTTAATCAAAGCTACGGAAGCACTTGAAGTATTATCTGAAACTACTTTTGTAGATCCTGCGATGTTTTCACTTGTGTATCTTATGGCAGGTAATAATGAAAGAGCCCTGGATTGTTGGGAGAAAGCCTACGAAATACATAGTCCCAGTATGCCTTATCTGAGAATGCCAGCTTTTGATCCTATTCGTGATGAACCCAGATTTCGGGAAATTGCCCGGAAGATGGGACTGCCGTATAAATAACGGTGCTAAGGCTTAGTGGCTCAGTGGCGTGGTGGCGTAATGGTGCAGCGGCGTAACGGCTTTGCAGCATATAGGCGTAATTGGAGGAACGGGTTCATTACATACAGGCATTTCATTGTTTTTGATCTTTCATAATTTTATTAAATAATACTAAATATATGTAATATGATTACATATTTTGTGTTTTATTTATTATCTTTGCTTAATGAAGGAGCGGATTTCAGAAAATATAGTGAAAGATTTGCTCAGTGGATTTCCATGTGTGGCAATAATAGGGCCCAGGCAGGTTGGGAAGACAACCCTTGCAAGAATAATCCAGAAGGGATATGAACTCTCAACATACCTCGATCTTGAGTTTCAAAAAGACTATTTAAAGCTTGAAGATGCTGAGACATACCTCAGACAATTTGAAAATCATCTTGTAATCATTGATGAGGTTCAGAGGAAAAAGGATCTGTTCCCTGTCCTCCGTGCGCTCATTGATCTGAACAGACGCCCTGGCAGGTTCCTGATTCTTGGTTCAGCAAGTCCCGACCTTTTAAGAAATAGTTCTGAGTCACTGGCAGGCAGGGTAGCCTATCATGAGTTAACTCCATTTCTTTTACCGGAGCTGGGGAAGAGTTTTAAGATTGAGAATGTATGGATGTATGGAGGTTTCCCCGATGCTCTTATGAAAAGGAAATACTGGCTGAACTGGATGAACAACTATGTTAAGACATACTTTGAGCGTGACCTCCCCAATCTTGGATTTCCTGCCGACAGTCTGACAGGTGAAAGACTATGGACTATGCTGGCTCATTATCACGGCAATATGCTTAATTATGCCGAACTTGGAAGAAGCCTGGAGCTGAATATAAACACAATAAAAAATTATATAGGATTTCTTCGAAATGCTTTTCTCATACGTCTGATAGAACCTTTTTATACCAATAGTAAAAAACGTTTGGTGAAATCTCCCAAAGTATATATCCGTGATTCGGGAATTATGCATTACTTATCTGGCATTGAAAATCTGGAGCAACTTACGGGCCATCCCAAGAAGGGCGCATCATGGGAAGGTTTTGTTGTTGAACAGATTATTCCTCTGTTGCCTGTAAACAGGAAAGTTTGGTTTTATCGTACTCACGACGGAGCAGAACTTGATATGGTGCTTACCAGGGGCAATCGCCCGGTGGCTTCAATAGAAATAAAATACGGATCAGATGCCCGACCGACAAGAGGTAACACTGAAGCAGTACAAACCCTTAAAACTTCTCGTAACTATATTATAATAAAGGATGACGAGGATTATTTGTTATCAGGCGGTTTCAGAATCTGCGGATTAAGAGTCTTTCTCGACAAGTATATAGATAGTCAATAAAAGATCATAGTAATGCTTAAGTTGTCAGATGATTAGCGGTGCAGAGGCACAGTGGTATAAATGTATAATGGTCCTTTGGCGCAGCAGCCTGACTGCGATGGAGCGATAAAGCGATAAAGCGAGAGAGCGAAGGAATCACAAATAAAGAAATGAAGATGCGATTGCACGCGAGGAGCAATGCGACGAAGTCCCGGTGAACGAGGTGAACCAGGAATTGCACGATTATCGTCTAATACATGAACCCGAACAGCCATAAGGGAATTTTCTTATTGTAAGGGAATTCAATATCATCCGCTGCTATAAAGCTGTCTTTCTTACCCGATAATTGCCCGGCATTTTTTCTTTTCCCTCCGACCTCGATCAAATACCTGCCGTCTGCCAGGAAATCCCCCGATTCAGGGTAGGTGACTTTATGTTTTACCTGTAACTGGTTAAGCAGGAAGGTCTCGCGCAGTGTTCCCTTATCAGGCTTCTCGCTGTTTAAGGCAAACATCAGATTGGTATTATTAAGATAGATCTTATCCGGTTTGTTAAGATAGTTTATGCCAAATGTATCTTTTGTCAGCCATTTAACTATTTCAGCCTTCTCGAGGTAAAAAAGATACCTCAGAAGAGTGTCCCGGGTGGTACCGGTCTGACGGGCCAGCTTTTCAATGTTTGGTTTATAGGGCACAATCCTTGAAAGTACAGCAAGCATCTTTTTAATTTTCAACACAGAATAGTAATCAATATGAAAAATGGTCGGTAAATCATTTTCCAGGACAAGATTCAATATGTTTATCAGCCGCTCCGGGTAATTCCTTTCCGATTCAATAATAAAAGGATAATATCCTGTTTGCAGGTATTCTTCAAAGAATTTCATAGGCCGTATTTTACCGGTGATCTCCCTGGCAGTGCTTACTGAATTATGCAGTATTTCTTCAAGAGGATAGGATGGGAATTTTAAGCCGTACTTTAATTCAATAAACTCACGGAATGATAATCCAGGAAGGTCATATACCACAGCTCTGCGACTCAGGTCATAACCTCCCCTGTATATATCGAGAGCAGAAGAACTGGTAAAGATGATCTTAAGTTCCGGCAGGTTGTCATATATATTTTTCAGTTCCCGTGACCAGTCAGGATATTTATGTACCTCATCCAGAAAAAGGTATTCTCCTCCCTTTCTTGAAAACTCTTCCGCAAAAAACACAACCGGATTCCCTGCAAAATAAATATCATCAAGGCTTACATAAAGAGCCTCGGCACCGGCAGGCAGATTGCTTTTCATTTGCTGCAATAACATGGTCGTCTTTCCTGACCCTCTTGCACCTGAAATACCAATCATCCTGTCATCCCAATGTATTTCATCCATGAGGAACCGCTTAAAACCAGTCTTAACCTGATGTAACCTGTTCTCTGATATTTGCTTAAGTCTTTCCATTTCTCCATAATGTTTATGCAAATATAAATTATTTCGCTTATATGTAAGTATTAATAGTATATTATTTCACTTATTTATAATTGTATATATTATTTATATTCACTTATCTAAAAGTGATATCGTTTTGATGAAAAAACATTTCATTTCACAGCGTAACCGTGTAATGGCATAAAGGCGCAGCGGCGCAACGGAGTGGCTCAGGGTTCAGTGAACACATGGTAAAGCGGTGATCGGTTATCAGTAATCAGTATCCGGTAATTCAAACTTTTCTGCTCCATCCTTTTTTCTTTTACCTTTTGTCTTTCATCTTTTCGTCTTCGGACTTCGGTCTTACTTGGCTCAGTGCACAGTGCTCAGAGCTCAGGGCAAGAGAGTAATTCTGTTTGCCAACTGCCAACTGCCAACTTTCTTCGGTCTTCCGCCTTCGGGCAAAATATTCTTGACTCATATTCATCTGTTTATTACCTTTATCATAAAACTGAAAAAAGATAATCAATTCCTTAACAAATCCTTATATGGCACATGATGTTTTTATAAGCTACTCCAGCGTCGACAAGACCGCTGCTGACACTGTTTGCTCCATACTGGAACAAAACGGCACCTCAAGCTGGATCGCTCCACGGGATATTACACCCGGAGTCCCCTTTGCCGAAGCCATTATCAAAGCCATAAAAGAATCCAGGGTTTTTATCCTCGTCTATACACAAAACTCGAACATTTCTCCGCAGGTTATTAAAGAAGTGGACCGGGCGGTGCACCACGGGTTATCTGTCATAACACTCCGCCTCGAGGATGTTCCGATGTCAAATCAGCTCGAATATTACCTAAGCGATGTCCACTGGCTCGATGCCATGGCCCCTCCGCTTGAACAACACATTGACCGGTTAGCCAGAGTGGTTAAAATGTTGCTTTCAAAGGATGAGGTCAAAGACGAGGATATTGAAAAAGCCATCAGTAAGGGAACCCTGCGGCTGGGAAAGACCGGTAAGCCGGTTTCGGGGAAGGGCCGGTACAGATCACCGTGGATAAAGCTGGGAGTACCTGTAACCGCAATAATTATTTTACTGTTTGCTCTCCTGCTTCTTGTGCCGTCGATCAGAAGGAATTTTCTGGATCAAATGGGACCACTTGACAAGTCAGTTGCCGTACTGCCGTTCACCAATCTTAGTCCTGACCCGGACCAGGACTATTTCAGCGACGGTATGATGGATGAGATACTGGACCGACTTTTCAAGATTGGTGATCTGAAGGTCATCTCACGTACGTCCTCCATGCAGTACAGGAATACCGATCTTTCCATTAAAGAGATAGCCAGGGAACTTGGTGTCGGGGCCATTCTTGAAGGGAGTGTGAGAAGGGCGGGGAACCTTGTAAGGATAACCGTTCAGCTTATAGACGCCAGGAACGACACACATCTCTGGTCGGAGGTTTATGATGGTGATCTGAGCGACCTGTCCAATATTTTTTCAATGCAGAGTGATGTGGCTCAATCAGTTGCCAAGGAGCTGAAGGCTCTGATATCCCCTCAGGAAAAACGGCTCATCGAAAAAATACCGGATACGGATCTTGAAGTATATGATCAATATCTGAAATCCCTTTCTTACCGGAATGATTTTAGCAGGGAATCGTTGTATAAAGCCCTTGAATTCTTAAACAGCGCAGTGGAGAAAGATCCGGACCTGGCGCTTCTTTATGCAGGTCTGACGCAAGTCTGGATGGGAATACAACAGATGGGTTATGAACCACCCGATGTTGCAGGTCCAAAAATTTTCGAGAACCTAAATAAAACACTGGAACTGGATCCGGATCTTGCTGTAGCTCATTATTTAAATGCCATGATTGCTCATCTGGTGGAATGGAACTGGGAAAAGAGCGAAAAGGAATTCTTAAAAGCCCTGGCCATTAATCCCAACGATGCCCTCTCAAGGATTTTCTATTCACAGTTATTGGCGGTTCTGCAAAGGGATGATGAAGCATTGGAACAGGGAAAGCTTGCTTATAGCCTCGACCCATTAAATCATAATATGAAGAGTTGGTATGGAGCAACTCTGCTGATGGCAGGTGATTGTAAAACAGGCTTGTCTCTTGTTGAAGAGGTTATTGCAGCTGATCAGGGGAACATATTAGCTAACAATGGTATGCTAATGGCTGCTTACAGGTGTAAAGAATATGACAAAGTGTTAACAGCAGAAAAACACTTACTACCGTTTCTTTTTGAAGAAGTTGCTTTTAAAGAAATAGAGAGGATCTACCACGACCAGGGCATTGTTTCGGCCTATGACGAAATCATGAAACATCTGGAAGAAGTTGTTCAAAACAATACCATTTCACCCTTCGATCTTGCATTGAGATATATTTATGCAAATCAACCTGATAAAGCCATGGTCTGCATTGAAAAGGCATTTGAAATACATGATCCGGCAACGATATACATAGCCACAAAGATGGGTAATCTTGATCCATTGTTCAGCAATCCCAGATTTATAGACATCTGTGAAAAAATGAACCTTCCGGTTCCAAAATAAATAAGGGTGTAAAATATGACAGGATTACAACAGACAATGATCCTGATTGGGGGGATATGAATGACATGGTTTCATTTGTATTGGGAACATCATCAGGTGTGGGCAGGTTCGTTGCATGCAACGAACCCACAACTCAATTTAGTGGCTTGTCCGTAAGCTGAAAAGTAAACCTGCTTCCTTTCATAATATCCTCATGTGTGATATACCAGTGCGGATAGACCCCTCCTCCCTTTGTTATTGCCCTGATGTATCTGCTTCCCGGTTTACTGCTTACAGTACTGATCAGGAAATAGTTACCTCCCGGTAAATTGATTTTTATTTCATCAAATGCCGGTGTTGTGATATAATATTTATCTGTGGCGGGACAGACCGGGTAGAAGCCCATCATGGAAAACACGAGCCAGGCTGACATCTGTCCGGCATCTTCATTGCCACTCAGTCCTCCCGGCCCGGTACCATATTCCTCCCTGATGATCCTGTCGACCTGTTCCGTTGTCCTGTCCGGACGCCCGGCCATAGTGTACAGAAATGGTATCTGATGACCCGGTTCGTTTCCGTGCCAGTAATGCCCCTCCTTGAAAAACATATCAAGTTTGCCGGTAGAAGCTCTTTCTCCTCCCATCACCGAAATAAGTCCGGGTATATTGTGAGGCACATACCAGGTGTAATGGAAGGGCGTACCTTCACAAATAAAGCTTGCCTTTGAGAATGGATCAAACGGTTCTATCCATCTGCCGGGGATCCTTCAGTTGCTCGAGTAATAAAAAGGGTTTGTCAAACTTGATCACGAAATGACCGCTGAATCCGGCAGGCTGGCCCCATCCCTGGTATATCCTGGGTACAGCTTCCGCTCATCCAGTGACTGCCGCGAAAGCCGGTGATATAGCGGTCGTTATAGTAATAGGGTGGAATACATTTGTCCTCGGTTGTTCTTGTCTCAGGTGTCCACTGGGTCATTCCAAATGGTCTTCCCACTGCAGGGAAGGTCTGTCCCCTCAGTTCCGATCCTGCTTCGCTGTGCTTCCTGGCGCTTTCGGTGGTTGCCTGAGCAGTGCCGATAAGTGTATTGACATATTGAAGGGGTGGCTGGGCACTGGCTGTTATGCTGATGATAGCCAGGATGATTGTAAGTGTTTGCTTCATGGTTGCAAGATTTGTCATTCAATAGTCATTTGTCCGCCTGACGGCGGACGTCATTCGTCCTCCTAACGTCGGACGTCATTCAGCGCTACGCGCTGTCATTCGCCGCTGCGCGGCGGATCTCATTTGGTGGTTGATTGGAGGTTCTTCCTATGGATTTTATATAGTTGTTAAGTTTAATTCCAATATTATCTATTTCTTCCATAAATGAGTTAAAGGAGTCCGGTTGGATCAGCTTTCTGTTGGTTGCTTTTGTGAGCCAGGTTTTCGTTTCGAACAGAGACCCTCTGGAATAATAGCTGAAGTTGACACTTTCCTTGTAATGGTAACGTCCAAATCCTTCACTCAGATTGGAAGCTATAGAATCAGCAGCCCTCACCAGTTGTTTTCCGATAGTATCTTTCTGAAAATAATCCCACCTTATAACAATATCCCAAATCTTTTCAGCCAGTTCCATCGACAAATTATAAACCTGTAATTCATCTAATTTCATTTTCTAAATATTTTAAACAATTGAATGACAATTGAATGACAATTGAATGACAATTGAATGACAATTGAATGACAATTGAATGACAATTGAATGACAATTGAATGACAATTGAATGACAATTGAATGACAATTGAATGACAATTGAATGACAATCGAATGACAATCGAATGACTTTTAATTATGGTTCCCAGTCGTCCGTCCTGAACGATGAGGCCGGCAAACCTTCTGTATTGAACAGATCTCCAATAACGAAATCTTTGAATGCGTATCTTACCGCAACAGGTTCACCCACAACAGGTGAAAAGAGTGTTATTCCATTATATGTAATGAAGGCTGTGGCCGGATAGAATCTTTTGTTGGCTCCGGCAACCTCGAAGTTGGAGAGCTCCTTACCGAACGAAGTGAGCCCGTTTGGTGCATTGTCAAATGTGAGTTTTACCTGCGTCCCCTCCACAGTCATTTCTTTAAGGACGGGGCCCTCGCAGGCAAAACCCTGCATTCCGTAGGTTTTTGCCAGGGCCAGGTATGCAAGTCTGTCACCTGCCACTTTCTTATCGGCCGGATGGATGTTATCCTTTTCACCTGTATCCATTATGCAGGCCATTCCCATATTGGTGCCGTCCTTAACAGCCTTAAGCTGAGCTTCTCTCAGATAGGCTGAATTCAGTCCCGTTGGTCCGTAATCGAATGGTGCTATCTGAACGTAGTAGAAAGGGAATTCACCTATATCCCACACCGATCTCCAGTTATCTGCCAGTCCGGGCATAAGCTTCTGATACTGGACGGGTTCATTCCGGTTTGATTCTCCCTGGTACCAGATAGCTCCCCTGATGCCATACCCCACCAGGGGATTGATCATTGCATTAAAGAGCACTGTGGGGGTTTGGGCTGATAGATTATCTGGCTTCTGGGTTTTATCCGGTAATTTTACCCAATCAAAATTCTTATGGCCATCTTCGTTAATCCAGGGTTCGATACGTGTGCCTCCCCAACTGGTACAGATAAGACCAACGGGTACATTCAATACCTTGTTAAGCATTATACCAAAAAAATATGCAGTAGCGCTGAACTCGGCCACATTTGCCGGTCCGCAAGCTTTCCACGATCCGGTGAAGTCATCCAGCGGAGCAAGACTTGTCACATGTGGCACAGTGATCAGTCGGATGGAGTTGTTTGCAGATGTGGCAATGACCTCATTCGATCCTGTTATCGGCTGATTTCTGTAGCCCTTCATTGGCATCTCCATATTTGATTGCCCCGAGCAGATCCATACTTCACCGATCATCACATTCCTTAACGTAACAGGTTTTCCGTCGCTTATTGTTACAGTATAAGGACCTCCTGCAGCCGGTGTTGGAACCTTCAGTTTCCATCGGCCCTCACTGTCGGCCCGTGTGGTGACACTCCTGTTGTTCCATGAAGCTCTTACACTGATGGTGGAATTTGGTGTGGCCTTACCCCATATCGCAGCATTAGTCTGCTGCTGGAGGACCATATTGTCGCCGAAAATGGAAGGGAGTTTTATTTCTGCACTGAGCGACAGCGTAAAAGCAATCAGAAACACCATAAGGGTGCCGGTTTGAATCAGGAATCTTTTCATCGGTTGTGATTTTAAAATTTGATATCTGTTGTTAAACTGATTTTAATGCAAGTTCATGTAATTGACATAATCTGATCTTTTACATTATCAGGCTCGAAGACCTTTTTCCAGTCTTCTTTTATAAATTCTTTAAGACCTCTTTGCAGTGCTTTATTGGCAGCATCGGAGAACACCGCTCCCGGCAGCTCATCGAAAAGCACAGCCATCTGAATACGGAGGTGTCCGAGCAGGAAATCCCTTGCTGCCTCAGGGGGGACTCCTCTTTTTATTACCTCATCGAGCCCTTGCCGTATCACATAAACACATGTCGAGGCGAGTGTCTCGACAAGAGCAGGTTCGAGAAGGCCCATCTGTTCGACCGTGATCCTGTGAGATCTTGAGACAGGAGCATAAAATGTGCGGGCAAGATCCTCACCCTTGCTGTAATCATCCTCCGATCCCTGCATAAGGGCACATACAATTGCCTGTTTTGCGGCAACACCGCCAAAATGGTCTTTTACAGCCTCTTCTGTTGGTTCCCAGTTGAAAATGGAGGGATGAGCAGGGTGGGTTATAAAATATGCTATATCTGACCGTTTGAATAATTTCCCGGCCAGGGCGGCGGCGGGATCAAGCGTTATAACCAATGCACCTTCTCTCATCGCGGGTATGATCTCCTCCGACACTTTTTCCAGTGCAACATCAGGCACTGCAAGGATAACGATATCGGAACCGGGTACGCAGAATCCTGTTTCTGACACCATTATCCCTTTTTCGGCGAGCCTGGCAATTCCGGTTGGGGCAATCTCGTGGAAGGTAACGATATAGTCGGAATCCTTCAGATTATGTGCAAGCCGGAGCCCCATCTTTCCACCGGCTCCCACGAGTGCAACTTTCAACATCTTTTTATGATTTAATGCGTTAATTGAAATTCTGTAATGCAATATTCCTGCCTGTTTTTGCCGACTCATAAGCCGCCCACACAAGCCTGACCGTTTCAAAATTATCCTCTGCAGAGGTTTCTGCCTTACTGTTCCCGAGCAGATCCTGAAGGATGTCATTGTTACATGCGACTATGCTGGGAGGCTCAGGTTCAAGCCTGTCTGTCTGCCAGTTGTATTTTTGCATGGTCATCTTTTCATAAGTTGTCTTATTACCGCTGGTAATGGCAAAATTATAATCAGGATCGAGCCTTACACTGCCTTTGTCACCTTCGACAAGCAGCAGTACCTGTGGAAAGACCTCCTTTTCAAGGGGTGAGCTGAAGGATATCTGCTGAACGCAGACCATTTCGTTTTTCATTCTGAGCATGGATGTTGCCACATCCTCACCCTTAATGGTCGGATTGATTGTCTGTATCTGTGTGTAAATTGTTTCAGCCTCACCAAAAAGGTATCTTAAAACATCAAACTGATGAGATCCCTGGTCGGTGAGCGCAAACTGTTCAAGGGTAGCCAGGAAAGGTTGTGTTTCAAACAGTGGGAAGGCGGTGTTCCACAATGAATTACAGCGAAAGGGTTTACCTATCACACCTGAATCGAGGATCTGTTTAATTCTCCTTATCTGGGGCTGCCACCTGTA
>JAHYJA010000194.1 GCA_019429325.1 Bacteroidales bacterium | reverse complement strand
TTAATGATCCGGGACACATAGGTGCGGTTTGTGCCAAGCTTCTCGGCTACATCCCATATTGTTAAATCCTTGTCAAGAAAAGGGTCTCCCTTTTCAAAGAAGGCGACCAGTTCGTCTTTAAGTTTCGGTGGTATTCTGGCATCTAGTGTCTCAGGCGGTTCGGAAGTCTCATTTGGCTCAATGATAATAACCTGTTTCTGATTATTGCCGAGGGCACCTAATATAAAAACCAAAACAGCTAATGTGAGCGCGGGGATTGCCAGCTTTCCCGGACTGTAAAGAAAAGAAGTCCGTCCCATTATCTGAAAAACCGTTGTCGCCAATACTGAAATGAAGAGTGTAAAGTTTAAGGCCTGGACCCATCTGATGGTCAGATGCTCTGTCGAAGAGTACCTTTCCCATAGCAACTTGTGATGCCGTACAGTAAGTATTGAGATGAGATATACATAGATTATGGCCTGCACTATGAAAATGATTCTTTCCAGCTTAAGTAAAAACTGCATATACCTTACCTGAACATCGGCAGAACTGGTACCATACAATACCTCCGAAATAAAATAATAGTCCTTTTCATACTCCATCACAATATAGCCCATGGCCATGGCGACAAATATTGTCACGGGCGCAATGAAGTATCTGAAGTGTTTTCTGAGGGAAGGTCTCTCATCAACCACAAGCAGCCTGACGTAAACATAAAACATAGGATAAAGGGAAAGACTGCCCAGGTGGTAAAAGCAATCGAGCCATATGTAAACGTCATATATCTTCTGAAAAAAGAAAAAGTGTGAAATGTAGGTGACAAATGCAACCACCATAAATTTGCCGAGGCAATTTCTGGCCCGGTTTTTTGCGGCTCCGCCGCGTATGTGCAGAACTATCGCCCAAAAAAGTGCAACATATACAGGAGTTAACAACAGGATTGAGACTGCCAGTTCTTTCAAAGCAGATCTTTTGGTTCAACTTTCGGAAAGCAAGATAATAAATATTTACATATCTAAAACATACGAATAACCCGGTTCTATATGCCATATTATTTCAAAAACCCTTTATGTAAAAAAAGGGTCCTCTGGCGCAAAGTTTTTACCTTTTGAAAAAACATTTTTACCTTTTGAAACTCCTAACCCGGGGTTTCAACCTATTTTTGATCCGTAACAACGATTCAAGTTTTTTCAATTCCCCTTTCTCTCTGTGGGCGGCAAACGGGTAACCATACCCTGGCCGCTCACTTCTTTTCACAGGGACGAAGAGCACCCCCCCCCATAAATTTGGCGGCAGCATCTGAGGGGGTACCGTCGGATTCTATTAGGATTGCACCCCTATATTTGTGCCATTTGGCAATATAGGATAGAACAAGAGTTCTTTGACATATTTGTTAAGTTTGTTGATATGTTTTGTGGGATGAAGCGGAGGCGTAGCCGAAGCGTAATCCCACAAAACGGAACCTTAAAGTTACTCCTTATGATCAACAATTCTTCACTTCAGAAGTGGGATCGTCTTAAGCAGAAGCAATTAGACACCCAGTTTGTTAATAGTCTCATTCAAGGGATGAACTGCTCACAGTTTGAAGCCAAGGCCATTCTGAATGCTGTCTATGAGACCTATCAACCGTTCTTTGATAACTCCGGGACAATGAAGCCTGGGCAAGTTTTATTTGAAGTGGTGTCGATAGAGAATGGCGCTCAAAAGAAGCTTTCTGAATGTAAGATGGTTAGCGTAGTACTTACCCTTGATGCTGGAGAAGAAGATCTTCAGGCTAGAGAACAACTGGGTGTGCAAGGACTACGAAGACATCGTTTGCAAAGAGTAGTAACTGAAGCATTCCAGCAAGGTGGTCTTCTAACTGTTGAGGACATTGCCAACCGATTGCTTAATTGCGGTGAACGAACTGTTTGTCGCGACATCAAAGCATTCAAAGATCAGGGTGTTGTTCTCCCGCTGCGATCAACAGTGCGTGATATGGGTAAGTCCATTACACATCGTGCATTGATTGTTAAGCAGTGGCTATCGGGTAAAGAATATACAGAGATAGCCCGGGCAACACATCACAGCATCGATGCAATAGCAAACTACGTGGACAAGTTTAAACGAGTGGTCTGCCTGGCGAAAAATAACTATGAGATTAAAACTATAGCATTTTTAGTCAAAATATCTCCAAGCCTGGCCCAGGAGTATTACGACCTATATCATTCAATCGATGCCGTACCACACAGGAATGAGGAATTGGATGATCTGATAAAAAAAAGTTGCCAGAACGATTAAACCATCAAACAGGAATGATACCAACAGCATCATCAATAAAACATTACAGTTCTGCACATGACAGGTTCTTAAAACCTGCTATTGTGAACTTCTTTGAGCGTGAGTTCTGTGGTATGTTTGGTCCTGTTGTAAGAGAAAATATTGCTGATGCTCTTATTGATCTTTTTAACTCTCTTTGCCCTGAGTCATCCAGATTAAAACCAGGTCAGATCATATGGAACGCTCTGGATAAAAGAACCAGAGCAGACAGTCAGAAGCGCCGATATAAACCAGTCATTTTATCTCTGGTAACCGACGATGAAGTATCATTGTTCGAGAAAGGAACTTCAGTCTCAACCACACGAAAGAATGTAATGGTCAGAATGATAAGAGAAGCATATCAACAGGGAGCTGTGTTGTCTACAAGAGATTTAAGCCTCTTACTTGTATCAAGTGCATCAGCTCTTTCGCATCAAAGAATCGAATATGAGAAGGAACATAAAACAATACTTCCTCATACCGGAGTCATTCATGACATGGGGACTACTTTAACTCATAAACGAATTATAATCTATAAACATGTCGTTGAAAAGAAAGATCCTTCTATTGTTGCGAGAGAGACAAATCACTCTCAACTTGCTGTTGATAAATACCTTAAAGACTTTAATAGAGTAAAGACACTAGTAAATGACAAGAAGGATATTAACTTTATTCATCATACAACAAATATTGCCAGACCAGTAATTAAACAGTATCTGCAAATCATTAACAATTATGTCAAAGAACTATAAATATTTTTTCAATCCCCTTGTAATGTCATTTGGCATTATCAGCGGGGTGCAATATTAATAAAATGGGAGCCCCCCTCTTGTCGCCGCAGAAATTAAAAATTATGATGAAGCAAGGGTTACCAGCGCCCTGAAAAGCTTGAAGCCATCAAGGAAGTTGGCCTGTGTGTACCTTACCGTACGGGCTGATACTCTTTCAATGCCCGGAATTACCATCGCTGCCTCAGCCTGATGGCTATAAAGGAAGGTAATCTCAAACTGGTACGGAACGGTCGATTTGTAGGGCTTGAATTCGTTTAGCTTTTTCAGTGCGGTTGTCGTATTGGCTCTTATCATTTTCTGGGCCTCCTTCGGGGTCAGAGTGTTGGCTGCAAACCTGCCAATACCCTCCTTGACCTCTGAGACGACAACCTGAGGTCCCAGTGCAGCCCTGACCTGCGCACAGACAGCCTTGTCGCCCGAGACCATTACCACCGGAACGTTAAAATGTCCGGCTATATAGGCATTCATTTCCGATTCACCGATTTCAACGCCGTTAACCTTAAAGGCAGATATCGACCCTCCCGAATAGGTATGATCAAGAGTTGCATCAGCTGTCCCTGCCTTTGCATGGTAGCCAATCAGTATCACTGCATGGAAGGTTTCATCAATACCCTGCATCATACCCAAAGGTTTGGGTGAACCGGTTATCAGTCGGGCAGCCGGATTTACTTCTCCGGCAAGAATGTTGCGCATGCTTCCGTGGGAATCGTTCACAACGATCTCAGCAGCACCGGCATCAAGAGCACCCTGTATCGCCGCATTGGTCTCTTCTGTCATCCATCTTCTTGCCATCTGGTAGTCATTTCCGCCTGAAGATACCTGGTCGCTGTGTACAACCCCTGTTATTCCCTCCATATCAACTGAGATAAAAACCTTCAGCCCCTTCTGTCCATGAACTTCAGAAACTGTAATTGCTGCCATTACCAGCAGTGCACTTAAAAAAACAAAACTCTTTTTCATAATAGTAAGCCTCCAGTATTTTATAGGTTTTTGTTTCATAGCTACAAATATAGGATTTAAAATGAAGACGGTGAACGGTGAACGGTGAACGGTGAACGGTATCCGGTATCCGGTATCCGGTATCCGGTATCCGGTATCCGGTATCCGGTATCCGGTATCCGGTATCCGGTATCCGGTATCCGGTAAACGGCTATTGTAAAACATACCATTACCCTGACCATTTGATAATTCATTTATGTAGATTTGTTACCGGTGCTAACCAGAACCTCTTGTCATATGAAAACGTATTACAAAATTATTTCCGGTGCAGTCCTGTTACTGCTTTTTCCGATATTTTGTCTCAATTCCCGGGGGCAGGAATCAGGCGGTCAGGGTTCCCTTGGCAAAGCCGATACCTACAGGGCCAAAAACACGGCAATCGACTACCTTTCCAATGAAACCATTGTAAAAAAGTTCGGTATTATCTCCGATTCAATATGGTCGTTTGCGGAACTTGGAATGCAGGAGTTCCGGTCTGCTGAACTGCTGGCATCCACCCTCGAGGCAGAAGGGTTTAAGGTCGAAAGGGGCGCTGCCGGAATGCCTACCTGTTTCGTGGCAACATGGGGATCAGGAAAGCCGGTGATAGGCATACTGGGTGAGTTCGATGCTCTGCCAATGCTGTCACAAAAGGCAGGTGTGCCTTTTCAGGATCCAATACTCGCAGGAGCACCCGGACACGGTTGCGGGCATAATATGATGGGTGCTGCAGGGATTGCTGCTGCAATTGCAGTAAAGCGAAGCATGGAGGCAAACCGTGTAAAGGGAACAATTAAGTTCTATGGTTCTCCTGCCGAGGAGACCATTATCAGCCGCCCGTATATGGTCAGAGCAGGTCTTTTTGATGACGTGGATGCCGTGATAGACAACCATGCGTCCTCAGGCCTTTCAACATCT
>JAHYJA010000014.1 GCA_019429325.1 Bacteroidales bacterium | reverse complement strand
AGCCCTCAGCCCCCAGCCCTCAGCCCTCAACCCTCAGCCACTAAACCTCAGCCATTTCCACATCTCTTTCCATGATGTCTTCTTTCCGTACATAAGTATCCCGACCCGGTAAATCTTGGCGGCCATCCAGACAAAAGCCATAAAGGTAACAAGCATAAGCGACATTGAGAGGGCCAGCTGCCAGTATGGTACATCGAAGGGGAGCCTTGCTACCATGACAATAGGTGAAGTCAGAGGTATGATGGAGAACCAGAAAGAAAGTGAGCTCTCGGGGTTCTGCATTGTGCCAATAGCGACCATGAGAGCAAGTATGATCGGTATTGTGACAGGCAGCATGAACTGCTGCGTCTCCGTCTCGTTGTCGACTGCGGAGCCGATAGCTGCAAAGATTGAGGCATAGAGAAGGTAGCCGGTGATGAAATAGAAAATAAATGAAAAGATGATCAATCCCCACCGCTGGTTCATGGCGCTGTTGAACAATTTCGTGAATTCAGCCAGCTCGGGGGAGATCTCCCCTGTTTTCGCAGCAATATCATCAGGGAGCTGATCAGCGTTCATCAGGCTTTGAGTTGCCGTCTGGGTTACCTCAGCAATGCTGCTTTTCTGCATGACTGTACTTTTTACTACCGAAACGATCCCTATTGTAAGTATCACCCATATCAGGAATTGGGTGAGACCCACGAGGGCAATTCCGATTATTTTCCCCATCATAAGCTGAACCGGCTTCACCGAAGAGATTATTACCTCTACCACCCTGTTGGTTTTCTCTTCAATCACACCTCTCATAACCTGGGTGCCAAAGATGAAAACAAGCATATACATAAGGAAGCCGCTGATATAGGCCAGAACCATTGCAATGCCCGTGCTGGTCTCCTTTATAACGCCGGAGGCATCGATCTTTACTGTCTGTATCGAGATATTTGTCTTGACGCTTTTCATTATCTTATCAAGGTCCTCGATGTTGTAAGCCAGAAGCTTCTGCTTCTCGATCTCTTTCTCGAGAGAGTTCTCGATATGATCCAGCAGTCCGATAGGGGGCTGGCTTTTTGAAATGAGCTGTATGGCGTTCGGGATATTGATGATCTCAGGTGAGATGTATAGTATGCCATAGTATCCGGCCTGGGTAAATGTTGTTTTCATGTCCTCGACGCTGACGTTATCGAGATAGTCAAACTCGACCTCCTTGGTATTGGGAATTACCCCTCTGAAAAGATCGGAACGCTCTTCGATTACAGCAATTTTTTTAAAATCCTGTCCCTGATTAAGCATGACGACGGTCGGTACGATTATCAGCGCAGCCATCAGAACCGGCGCGAGGATGGTCATTATGATGAATGATTTTTTCCTGACCCTGGTCAGGTATTCCCTTTTTATTATTACAGGTATTTTATTCATGACTTGTTGGTTACAGTTGTTTCGATTCGGGTTAATTACGGGTCTCAACCACCCTGATGAATATCTCGGTCATGGAGGGCAGTGCCGGATTAAATGAGAGCAGATTTCCTGACTTTGTTGCGGTACTGATAATATCATTTGTCCTGATATCGCTTGTGGTTTTCAGCCTGACACTGCTCTTACCGTTTTCGCTCTGGCGGGAAATGATCTTATAGTGGTTGTTTCCCTCGATATCCGCTTCTCCTTCAAAAACAAGGTCGTATTCATTGGCAGCCCACTGCTTCCGGATCTCACTAACGCTTCCCTCAAGAATTGTTTTTGCCTTGTTGATAAGGGTGATATTGTCGCACAACTCTTCCACGGAACCCATGTTATGGGTTGAGAATATTACTGTAGCGCCCTTTTCCCTGAGGAAAAGGATCTCATTTTTAATAATATTCATATTAACAGGATCGAATCCGGTAAAGGGCTCATCGAATATCAGAAGTTTTGGCTCGTGGAGCACGGTAATGATAAACTGGACCTTCTGCTGCATCCCCTTGGAGAGTTCCTCAACTTTCTTGCCCCACCAGTCGACAATCTCAAGCTTTCTGAACCAGTATTTCAGTCTTCTCATTGCTTCCGCCTTTGAGAGTCCCTTTAGTTGTGCGAAATAGAGAGCCTGTTCACCGACCTTCATCTTTTTATACAGACCTCTTTCTTCGGGGAGATATCCGATAACCATCACATCTTCAGGCAATAGTTTCTTTCCCCCGATAAAGAGCTCACCGGAATCGGGGCCTGTTATCTGGTTGATGATCCTGATGAGGGTGGTTTTCCCGGCGCCGTTGGGGCCCAGGAGACCGTAAATGGATTGTTCGGGGACTGATACGCTGACGTTGTCAAGAGCCAGTTGCGTCCCGTACTGTTTTGATACATTCTTTGCTTCAAATAGTGCCATAGGAGATAGATGTATTGTGAAAAGAAGTGTAAATATAAAAAACTCCGTTAAAATATCAGTCTAACGGATGATGTTTAAATGCATAATACACATTGTTACCCTGAGGGGATGAGGCAGGATCATGTCTGTTCGAAGTAGCCTCTCATGCGTTCAAAGAAGCCTTTATCGCTTTTATCAGGTCTGGGCCTGAATGATTCGGAGTCTTTGAACTTTTCAATAAGTTTCATCTCCTCCCTGGATATGTTTTTGGGTATCCAGACGTTCACATTTACAAGGAGGTCTCCTCTTCCGTATCCGTTCACTTCGGGCAGGCCCTTGCCCCTGAGGCGCAGTATTTTTCCCGGCTGGGTGCCAGGTTCGATCTTGATTTTCACGTTGTTTTCAACAGTGGGGACTTCTACATGACTGCCAAGGACGGCATCGGGGATACTAATAAACAAGTTATAGATCAAGTCATTGCCTTCCCTGATCAGATCCGGGTGCGATTCTTCGTCGATAACTACAAGAAGATCTCCGTTAACCCCTCCGCGACGTGGGGCGTTCCCTTTGCCCGAAAGGGTCATCTGCATACCTTTCCCGACCCCTGCGGGAATATTAATTTTGATTACCTCCTCTTTCTGGACGATTCCTTCACCGTAGCAGGCAGGGCATTTCCGGGTGATCGTTTTCCCTTCGCCGCCGCAGGTGGGGCATACCGATGTTGTCTGCATCTGCCCGAGCATGGTATTGGTAAGTCTCGTAACGTGTCCAGATCCGTTGCAGGTAGAACAGTTTGTCATACTGTTGGCATCGGCAGCCCCTGAGCCGCCGCATGAATCGCATGAATGGTATTTGTTAACCCTGATCTTCTTTTCGGTACCTGCAGCAACCTCCTTCAGTGTGAGTTTAACTTTCACCCTGAGGTTACTTCCCTTGTTGACTCTCCGGCTGCTGCGGCGCGAACCACCGAATCCGGCAAAACCGCCGAAAGCATCACCAAAAATATCCCCGAAGGATGAGAAGATATCTTCCATGGTCATTCCGGCACCACCGAATCCGTTGCCCATTCCTCCCAGTCCCTCATGTCCGTACCGGTTGTACCGGGCTCTCTTCTCATCGTTGCTCAGCACTTCATAAGCGGCAGCAGCCTCTTTGAAATTCTCTTCAGCTTTCCTGTCGCCGGGGTTCTTATCGGGATGATATTTCAATGCCTGCTTCCTGTAAGCCTTTTTTATCTCCTCCTTTGTGGCTCCTTTAGAAACACCAAGCACCTCGTAAAAATCTCTCTTTTCCATCCCTGTTATTTATTTCTGCTGTTGCTCCCGGGCGCTTTGCCGCAGATTACTCCCCGACCAATACTTTTGAATGCCTTATTACCTTGTCCTGAAGGTAATAGCCCTTTAAAACCACCTCGATGATCTTCCCTTTCTTATCGGTTTCCGGTGCCTGCACCGTTCCGACAGCTTCGTGAAGGTCAACATTAAAAAGGGCATCCTGTGATTCGATCTCCTTGACGCCGTTCTGTTTAAGGAATTCCATGAGCTTCTGATAGATAAGAATTATTCCCTCCTTTACGGGAGCACCCTCTTCGCAGGTATCCATATGTTTCAGAGCTCTTTCAAAATCGTCCATGAAGGGCAATATTCCTGTTAAAATATTCTCCCCTGCATATTTGGATAGTTCTATTTTTTCGCGCAGTGTACGTTTCCTGTAGTTATCAAACTCAGCTGAAAGTCGCAGATATTTGTCCTGCATCTCTGCCAGTTTTTCCGTAAGTTCCTTTATTTCTCTACCGGATTTGTCAGTGGCAACACTATCATCTGCCTTGTTACCGGTACCGTTTCCCGGTGAAGAATCCGTCGCACTCTCCTCCTTCAACTCTGCAGTATCCGTAACATGTTTATTTTTAGACTCTTTACTATCGGTTGCCTGATTATGCTGTTTCTTCTTTGGCATCATCACAAAAGTAATTACAGTTTGGTTTTACTTAATTTAACAAAATATCTGCCAATGCAGATGTATTGACAAATTGTCATTCCGTTCTTTCGATGCTGGCGCCGAGAGAGTTGAGCCGCTGGTCGATATTCTGGTATCCACGGTCGATCTGTTCGATATTGTTTATCACGCTTTTTCCTTCGGCCGACAAGGCGGCGATAAGAAGGGCCACTCCGGCCCTTATGTCGGGAGATGACATAGTGGTTCCCCTGAGCCTTATGTTCTTGTCGAGACCTATCACAGTTGCTCTGTGGGGGTCGCAGAGAATGATCCGGGCTCCCATGTCAATAAGCTTGTCAACGAAGAACAGCCTGCTTTCGAACATTTTCTGATGTATCAGTACGGCTCCTTTTGCCTGCGTGGCGGTAACGAGCAGGACACTTATCAGGTCAGGGGTCAGTCCCGGCCATATTGCATCCGCGATCGTCATTATTGATCCTTCGATAAAAGTTTCGATCTCATAATGGTCCTGACAGGGGATGTAAATGTCGTCACCTCTCCTCTCCAGCCTGATACCGAGTCTGCGGAATGAATCAGGAATAATGCCAAGGTTTTCGTACGCCACGTCCCTGATGGTTATCTCTGATCCGGTCATGGCAGCAAGCCCGATGAATGACCCGATTTCTATCATATCGGGCAGTATGGTGTGGGTGCAGCCGCCAAGGCTTTCAACCCCGTCTATATAAAGAAGGTTTGAGCCTATGCCACTGATGTTTGCTCCCATGGATACCAGCATTTTGCAGAGCTGCTGAACGTAAGGCTCGCAGGCCGCGTTGTATATTGTAGTCCGTCCGCGGGCAAGCACCGCAGCCATTATAATATTTGCGGTACCGGTTACTGATGCCTCATCGAGATGGATATAGGTTCCGGTTAATGAAGAGGCCTCTGCTTTAAAGAAGGGATCAGCTGTATCGAACTCAACGGAAGCGCCAAGTTTCTGAAATCCTGTAAAATGGGTATCAACTCTTCTCCGCCCGATCTTGTCGCCTCCGGGCCTCGGAATATATGCTTTTCCAAACCTGGCAAGGAGCGGGCCGACCATCATGATCGATCCCCTGATGGTTATGCTCTTGTTGCGGAAACCGGAGGTCTGCATATAATCCGGATCGATGGTGGCAGCCCTGAAGCTTATTTCCCCGGGAGACTCCCGGATAATCTTCACACCCAGAGAACCAAGCAGTTCAATAAGCCTGTCAACATCGCTGATGGCGGGGATGTTTCTGATAGTGACTTTTTCAGAAGTAAGAAGAGTGGCGCAGATTACCTGCAGGGCTTCATTCTTCGCTCCCTGAGGGGTTATTTCTCCCTTTAGTCTCCTTCCTCCCTGAACGATGAATGTCCCCATCAATGACGGTTATATCCTTTCTTCCTGGCGAATTGCTTGTTCTGCTGCTTCCCGTGCTGCCTGACCTGTACAGGTTTCTTTTTTACCGGCGGGATCAGATCCTTGACTTCCAGTATTTTAACGCCGTCAGTCATTTTAAGGCGGCCGCGGGAGAGCAGTTTCATATCTCCGATTATCACTTCATCGCTTACCTGGCTTCTGTTCCAGGTTATATATGATTTCTTCATCTGGTTAACAATGAGAGTGGTAAGATACTCCTTCTCATCACCGTCCTCCATTTCGGACGCAGTCTCTATCATCAGCTCTATTATACGGCCATAGTGAAGGTATCGTATTCCGCCCTGCTGATATGGGATCTGGTTAGGTTTTTCGGTGAGCTTTTCAATCTCGGGTGCAGGATACGGTGAATCAATATCCAGACCGAAATCGGCGATAAGCGCAAGGTGATCCCATAGCTTATGCTTATAATCACCAACATCACGGAGATGAGGATTCAGATTGCCCATTATCTGGATAATGGTTTTCGCCGCACGGTTCCTTTCATCCCTGTCCTCTATCGTCTTGATATGATCAATCATCTTCTGCACGTTCCTGCCATATTCGGGCAGGGTCATCTTCTTCCTCTGGGTGTTGTAATCGTAATTCATAGGATTGAATTGTTTTATGCAAAGTTAATTACTTATTTTGTTAATTCTTGCCCAGGATATTATTTGTTAAACTTAAGTATTATGAAGTACATCTTACTCTCTCTTCTGTCACTTCTTATCTTATCCTCCGGATGCAGCTCTTCCTTAAAGCTGTCAGGCAATCCAGTCTTTCCCGGGTGGTATGCCGATCCTGAAGGTGTAGTTTTCGGCAAACGGTACTGGATTTTTCCAACTTATTCGGCACCCTATAAAGATCAGGTTTTCATGGATGCATTTTCCTCCAGAGATCTCGTCCAATGGGAAAAGCATGAGAGAATAATCGACACCTCTGCCATAAAATGGGCAAAGATGGCAATGTGGGCCCCGTCTGTAACAGCGCATAACGGGCAATTCTTTCTCTTTTTTGGTGCAAATGATATTCAGTCCGACTCACAATATGGGGGTATTGGTGTTGCTGTTGCCGGTAATCCCGGAGGACCTTACAGGGACTATCTGGGGAAACCACTGATAGCCAAATTCTACAATGGTGCACAGCCAATCGATCAGTTTATTTTCAGGGATTCGGATAACCGGCATTATATCATCTACGGTGGCTGGCGCCACTGCAATATTGCCAGGCTGAACAATGACTTTACGGGATTTGAGCCATTCGATGACGGAACTGTTTTCCGGGAAATAACACCGGAAGGATATGTTGAGGGACCATTCATGTTCATGCGTAACGGGAAATATTATTTCATGTGGTCTGAAGGAGGGTGGACCGGGCCCAACTACAGCGTGGCATATGCGACAGGTGACACCCCTTTTGGCCCTTTCAGGAGAATAGGAAAGATCCTTCAGCAGGATCCGGCTATTGCAACCGGGGCCGGTCATCATTCGGTAATTCATGTTCCGGGGGTTGACAGATACTATATTGTTTATCACAGGCGTCCACTTGATCAGAAGGATCGCAATGCAAGGGTGGTGTGCATCGATATTATGGAATTTGATGAAGACGGATTAATAAAACAGGTCATTCTTACAAATGAAGGAGTTCAGAGACAGAAGATTAAGCAGTAACCAGCAACTCAGGTTAAGCAGGTTAAAAAATTAATCAGATAAATATCCTTATATGAGAATTTTAGTGGCTTTTATCCTCTCCCTTCTCACAGGCGCCGTCTGTTTTCCGCAGGATGGTTACAAAAGGGAACCCATGACTGATATCGTTCAATATATATTCAGCCTTTCGGTGAGCGACACCAGTGACGTTGTTTATGGGAAGGCAGGTATCCTGGTGAGGTTCAATGATGAAAGCAGCAGCTTCGGGCTTGACCTTAAGAACGCCGGTGATGACGGGAAGGGAATGATTGTCGACTCAGTTTTCCTTGATGGATCCAGTGTCGGATGGACCCATCGCGACAACAGGATCGTTATTACGGGGGAGGGAAAAACAAATGCCGGCACAGAACGGAAAATGGTTGTTTATTATCATGGGGTACCGTCAGATGGTCTGATAATATCCAATAACAGATTCGGATCGCGGACTTTCTTTTCCGATCACTGGCCCGACAGGGCGAGAAACTACCTGCCCTGTATAGATCATCCCTATGACAAGGCAAAGGTTGATTTCATTATTACGGCTCCTGTTCATTACGAGGTCGTTGCAAACGGGTATCTGGCAGAGAGGAGTTTTACTGACTCAGCGACAAAAGTGACACACTGGAAGGAAGATGTACCTCTGGCCACCAAAGTAATGGCTTTTGGCGCAGCTCCCTTTGCCATGCAGTACGCCGGAAATGTCAGCGGAATACCTGTCCGGACTTATGTTTTCCGGGAAAACCGCGCAGAGGGATTTTCCGACTATGCCCAGGCAGTGAAGCCCCTGGCATTCTTCGACAGTCTTATCGGACCATATCCTTATGAGAAACTGGCAAATGTGCAATCGAAAACCATTTACGGAGGACTTGAGAACGCAGGCTGTATCTTTTACTCTGAGAGGTCTGTTACCGGTCAGGGAAAAGTTGAGAACCTTCTGGCTCACGAGATTGCCCATCAGTGGTTCGGCAATTCGGTTACTGAAAACGACTGGCACCATATCTGGCTCAGTGAAGGTTTTGCGACCTATCTGACGGCAGTTTACCAGGAGATGGATTACGGAAAGGAGAGGATGAAGGAGAGCATGGGGTCATCACGGACACGCGTTCTGGATTTTTACAGCCGCTCACCGCGCCCGGTGATTGACACGTCAGTTACCAGCCTTATGAGACTCTTAAATGACAATTCCTATCAGAAAGGATCATGGGTCCTCCATATGCTGAGGTCTGAGATGGGAGAGGAGCTGTTCTGGAAGGGGATGAGGCTCTATTATGAGCGGTTCAGGGATAAGAATGCACTGACGGAGGATTTTAAGAATATCATGGAGGAGGTCAGCAAAAGAGATCTGGATCAGTTCTTTCACCAGTGGCTCCGGATAGCCGGCCAGCCGGATCTCAGGATCACTACCACACCTTCTTCAAGAAAAGGAAGAACTGACCTGATTATCGAACAACAGCAGGAGTATCTTTACCGGTTTAATTTTGAATTCCTTGTGAAGAGCCCGGGGAAATCATTTCAGAAAACAGTCAGCATAAACCAAAAAACAACGAAGATCACACTTAAGACCGGTCAGCCTGTTGAAATTATTCCCGATCCGGAAGTAAAGCTTCTGTTCAGGGTTCTTCCCTGATACGTCAGACGGGTATCAGAGACCCAGGAACTGTATTGCAATACCTGAAAGGAAGATGACTGCACCGGCAATAACATGACTGTACCTCTCGACCGGTTTCAGGTTTATTCTGCTGAGACCGAGCCTGAATGCCAGCACCACCCCCATCATGGTGGCAATGGTCACAACTGAAAAAAGAACGGAGACTGTTATTACACCGGCAATATTGTTCTCGGCTGCGGGATACATCAGTATTGGTATAAGTGGTTCGCAGGGGCCAAAAACAAAGATGAGGAAAAGGATCCAGGGCGTAGTTTTAACGACATCCTTTTCATGCACGTGGATGTGATCATTCTGATGATCGTGCTCGTGGACATGATCATCGCTCCCATAATGAAAATGATGATGGGTATGCTTTTTTTTCCTGTAAAGATTACGGAGGCTTATAATCATATATACCAGACCGAAAGCTATAAAAAGCCAGGCGGCGATATTGCCTCTGAACGATTCAACGTCAACCAGTCTGTTTACCGAGATACCTACAGCAATACCTATCATACCAAGCAACACAGAACTGAGAACATGCCCCAGGCCGCATAAAAAGGTGATGATCATTGTCTTTCGGAGTGACCATTTTCTGGCTTCGCTGAGAACGATAAAGGGAAGGTAATGGTCCGGCCCCAGCAGGGTGTGGAAAAACCCTATCGAAACAGCAGTGACAGACAGAAGGAATATAGTGTTATCCATAACTTATGCCCGGTACCGGGACATTATATTCGTACAATATGCAATTATAGCAATAAAATCCAAGATGGCATAACATTGTGACAAATACAACAACCGCGAGCTCGGAGAAGCCAACCGAGTCCCGCAATCGCGGGACGAGCTCGACGAAGTCAAATCCGCACCAGCGGTGTTGTTAACCTCCCAGCTGGTTGCCTTATTCATCTGGTGTTGTAATAGCCCAACACCCCCCTTCCCCCTTGGGAGGGGGGTAAAACTCCAGCCTTAAGACAATTTGTAAAAGTCTTTGAGGATTAACCCCCCTGCTCAGGGGGGTGCCCTGCGGTAGCAGGGCGGGGGGTAAGGTATGACGAAAAACCATAAGAAGTTTCCAGGGGAGCGACACACCAAAGCGTGTCGGGGGGTCTTGTCTGGGATGTAAAAGGCTAGGAAGCCAGATCTGCGCCAGCGTGCCAGGGGTATCCGCGTCAGCAGCGTATATCTCTTTCACCAGTACAGCTCCCATGCATCATCCCGGAAAACATATTCCGGGACATTAATATTCTGATTGTACAGCAAAGTTCTCGAATCCTTCAGGAATGCTTTCATCTGGTCGAAATCCGCAGGATTGTTAAAGAATTCCGGCATCTTTTCATACTTTGACCCCGGAAGAATAAAGAATTTTCTCCCATTGGCGTCATCCGGGGTATATACCCAGGTAAGAAAATATCCTGCCTCGCTGATCTTCCACGATCCGTCCTGTTTTATGACAGTAAGCCTGACCATAGCCCCCCCGTCTGTCCTGATTTTTCTCTGGTTCGACACAAAATTTCCCAGGGAATAAACCAGGAACCTCTCTTTACCTGAAGAATCAGGCTTGCTCCATTCCATTTTCTGGAGCACATGCGGGTGGGAGCCAATGATAAGGTCAGCGCCTTCTGAAAAGAAATGATCTGCAAGATCAGTCTGCGTGCGAGAGGGGACTGATTCATATTCAGTCCCCCAGTGGAGAAACAGGATAACCAGATCAGGATTTTTGCTTTTAGCTATTTTTATATCCCTGATAATCAGGTCTATATCAAGCATATTGACTATTGCAGGTTCCCTCACCCTTATGCCGTTTGTTCCGTATGTGTAGTTCAAAAGGGCAATCGTAAGCCCTTTTTCCTTTATCATCAGAGGATGAAGTGTGTTCCTTGCGGCTTTGCTGATAAATGTCCCGGTATGAAGCACTCCAATGCTGTCAAGTTTTTGAATAGTGCTTATTATTCCTTCCGTCTCACGGTCGGCAGAATGATTGTTTGCAGTTACAAGGCAGTTTATTCCGGCATTGAGGCATGCTGAGGCGAGCGCTGCAGGTGAGCTGAATCTCGGGTATCCCGTATAAGGAGGACCGGCCAGTGTCACCTCGAGGTTGGCAACAGCTATATCCGCATCTGAGATCTCTTCCCGGATATAGCTGAACACCTCATTATAGTCGTACTCCCCTGTCTCATTATTCCTGGCTGCACGTATCTGTGAATCATGTCCCATGATGTCGCCGATAAAAATCAGCGATACGGTGTCAGCGCGGGCGCCTGTCTCCTGACCAGCCATCCACGGACATTGCACGACCAGAAAGGCATAAAAAAATATCTTTCGCAGCATGGCAGTTTTTTCAACTTCCGGAAATATAATTAAATTAATCCTTAATAGAAGGACCTGCATTTTATAAATTATTAAATTTGATCGTTTTCTGATGTTTCCGGCAGGTTATTGTAAAAATGAAGATCATGGGCAGGACAGCAGGAAGTCTGTACATAAAAAAACTCTCTTTTGGAGCTATAATTATAACTCTTGGAATTGTTTTTGCCAATCTTGCGACAAGTCCCCTTTATGTTTTGAAGGCAGTGATTGCCGGAAATCAGGGTGTTGATGAGTTGCTGGTATTCGGCTCACTTTCCGGGATCTTCTGGACTATTATTCTGCAAACGACAATCAAGTATGTTTTTATCGCCTCTGCCGTAAGCAATAAAGGGGAGGGCGGTATATTTGCACTCTTCACCCTGATACGGCAAAAGTCTTCCTGGCTCGCGGTACTTACCATGGCAGCCACAGGTGCCCTGCTTGTCAATGCGATTATAATGCCGGCAATTACAGTTACCTCATCTCTTGAGGGATTCAGAACTGTTAATCAGGGGATACCGGTGATCCCCCTGGTACTGCTTACCTTTGCACTTTGTTTTTTTATACAGCAATTTGGTACGAAGATTTTAAAGGTTGTGATCGGTCCCGTTATGATCATCTGGTTCCTGATGCTGGTGATAACGGGATCAGTCCAGATTTTTCATCATCCGGAGATCCTCAAAGCTGTAAATCCTGCTTTCGCATTCAGGTTTCTCTCCGAGTATCCGGGAGGCTTTGTTCTGCTCGGAGCAATATTCCTTTGTACCACTGGTGCGGAGCTACTCTACTCGCACCTTGGGTTAATCGGTCAAAAGAAGCTTAAGGTGACCTGGATATTTGTTCTGATAATCCTGATAATTAATTATTTCGGGCAGGGAGCCTGGCTCCTGAGGCAGGAAGTGATCACTGACGGGATAAATCCTTTTTACGGAGCTATGCCCGTCTGGTTCCTTGTCCCGGGAATAATTATCTCAACCGCAGCTGCAATTATAGCCAGCCAGGCACTAATCAGCGGATCATACACGCTTCTCAGCGAAGCCATGTCGCTCAATTTCTGGCCCAAGATAAGGGTGTTTCATCCCACGGAACAAAAAGGACAGGTTTACATACCCATGCTGAACTGGTTCCTGTGGATAGCATGCAGTGTGGTAGTGCTGTTCTTCAGGGAGTCGGTCAGTATGGTTGCTCCCTATGGGTTATCTGTAGTTATTCCGATGATCATGACAACCCTTCTTCTGTCACTCTACCTGTATAAGAGCGGGGTCAATCATCGTTTTATACTTCTCTTCCTGATGGTTTTCCTTACCTCGGAATCCTGTTTCCTGGTTGCCTATCTGTTAAAGATACCCAATGGAATATGGCTTACGATAATTCTCGGTTCACTCTTTTTTGCCCTGATGTATGGCTGGTACTTCGGGAGGAAGATCAAGAACAGGTATATCACATTCGCCAATCTTCACAAGTATATCGATCTCTTCCGGGATCTGTCGAAGGATGAATCAGTTCCCAGGACAGCCACCAACCTTGTGTATATTATACGGGCCAACAGGCGCGATCAGGTTGAATCGAAGGTCATCTATTCCATTTTCCATCGCCAGCCAAAACGTGCAGACACCTATTGGTTCCTGCATGTGAACAGAATTGAAGAACCTGACAGGTTTGAATACCAGGTTAACCACATTATTCCGGGAGTATTGATAAGAGTCGATTTCCATATTGGATTCAAGATCGAGCCCCGGATCAATATGTATTTCAGGGAGGTTCTGGAAGATCTGGTAAGTTCCGGCGAGATCAGGCTTGAAAGTTCGTATGGTTCCCTGAAGAAGCATGAGTTCCCGGGTGATTTTAAGTTTATACTTATTGAAAGAATAATGCCGCGCGACATGAAACTATCGAACTGGGAGAAAGTTACCCTGGCGCTTAACAGCGTGGCAAAATACCTGAGCATAAGTGATATCAAGGCGCTCAAGCTTGACTCCACCAGCACAATTGTCGAACAGGTGCCGATAACGATCGATCAGCCTGTCGATCATAGAATTAACCGGATCAACTGATTATTCATAAATAAAACCAGGTATTATGAAAAAAATTTCTCTTTTGCTGAGCATCCTTGCCCTGACGCTCTGTGCTTCGGGGCAGTCGCAGGTAACGCTTGTTGTGGATGCGGGAGCATCAAAACATCAGATCAGCAGGCATATCTATGGCCATTTCTCCGAACACCTGGGGAGGTGCATTTATGACGGATACTGGGTTGATCCTGCCATGCAGGTTCCCAAACAGGACAGGATCAGGCTTGATATTGTTGATGCCCTGAAAAAGATTAAGATCCCGAACCTGAGATGGCCGGGGGGATGCTTTGCTGACGAGTATCACTGGCGCGACGGGATAGGACCAAGGGAGCAGCGCCCCACCATGATTAATACAAACTGGGGCAACGTTACCGAGGACAACAGTTTTGGCACTCATGAGTTTCTGCTGCTCTGCGAATTGCTTGACACAGAGCCTTTCATTATTGGGAATGTCGGCAGTGGCACTGTGGAGGAGATGTCGAGATGGATTGAATACCTTAATTTCGACGGTGTAAGTCCGATGACCAATCTCAGGAAGGAAAACGGAAGGGATGAGCCGTGGAGAGTCACCTACTGGGGGGTAGGAAATGAGAACTGGGGTTGTGGAGGGAACATGACTCCGGAGTATTATGTCACCCAGTACAGGCAATACTCCTCCTTTGCCAAAAACTATCCGGGTGCGCCTTTGCGGAAGATTGCCTGTGGTGCAAGCGGTGCCAACTACCAATGGACCGAGGTTCTTATGCAGGGATTGGCCGCCGGAGGGGGCCGCGGTGCAATGTGGGGGATAGATCTGCACTATTATACGCGGCCTCCCAGAGGCAGAATACCCGGGCAGGGGGTGCCACCCCAGGGTCAGCAGCAGGGAGTTCAGATCCCGAGCCAGGCCTCAGCAACCAGCTTTACCGAGGAGACCTACTTTGCCACACTGCGCAATGCTCTCAGGCTCGAAGAGATCATTGAAGGGCATGATGCAGTTATGACAAAATACGATTCACTAAAGAGAATTGCACTTGTGGTAGGTGAGTGGGGGATATGGACCGATCCCGAACCAGGGACAAACCCCAGGTTCCTCTATCAGCAGAACAGCCTCAGGGATGCGATAATAGCAGGATCAACGCTTAACATCTTTAATAATCATTGCGACAGGGTAAGGATGGCACAGCTGGCTCAGACCATCAATGTGCTTCAGGCACTGGTGCTTACGGAAGGTCCTAAAATGATCCTTACTCCTACATACCATGTATTTGATATGTTTAAGGCGCACCACGATGCAATGATGCTGCCGGTGAAGTTTACCAGTCCCGACTATGTGATCGGCGACCAGAGACTTCCGGCACTCAACGTATCAGCTTCAAAAGACTCCCTCGGGGTCGTTCATATGACACTGGTCAATATCGATCCGAATAATCCTGTCAACCTTTCTGCAACACTCGATCAGGTAAAATGGAGCTCAGTAAAGGGGCAGATCCTTACATCAGCCAGGATTACAGATATAAACACATTTGACAATCCTTCGAATGTCCGGATTACCGGGTATGACGGGGCAGGAAAAAAGGGCAATCTGCTGACTGCAGTGATTCCGGCAAAATCGATTGTTTTACTTGAAATAAAATAGGTTAATAATGGGAAGTATTTGCAGAAAAAGTTTTGTTCTTACCCTGTTGCTGTTCCTGGCTGTAATTGTTGCCGGGCAGCCTGTGACTGAAATAAGGGTTTTGGCAAACAAGCCGGTATCTGAGATCCAGCCCACAATGTGGGGTGTATTCTTTGAGGATATCAATTTCGCTGCGGATGGCGGCATATATGCAGAGCTGGTTAAGAACAGATCGTTCGAGTTTTCTCTGCCACTGATGGGCTGGAGACAGATAAGGGAAGAAGGCAGCGGAAGGGTTGTTCCGACATTCTATACTCCTGAAAGTCCCCTCAACCCACGCTACATTTATCTTGTTGTTGATGCTCCGCAAGGGTGGTTCGGGCTTCTGAACGAAGGATTCCGGGGAATGGGGATAAGGGAGGGGGTCCGTTATGATTTTTCTGTCAATGCCCGATTGCACGGGGATGCGGATCTTAAAATGAAGATCGAGCTGATAAAACCGGATGGAACCGTTATTGCAGGCGCTGACATAGGTGGATTAGGGCCGGAATGGCAGACGCGCAAGGTCTCATTGCCGGCAACAGCAACAGAACCAAAGGCACAGCTGAGAATACTTTTCACAGGAACAGGGCGGACAGATATCGACATGGTATCACTGTTCCCGTCTGACACATGGAAGGATAGGCCCGGAGGATTAAGAAAAGACATCGTTGAAATGATAGCCGGCCTGAACCCCGGATTTCTGAGATTTCCCGGCGGCTGTATCGTGGAGGGAAGGGACCTTGAGAACAGGTATCAGTGGAAAACAACCGTGGGACCCGTTGAGGAAAGAAAAATGATCATGAACCGCTGGAATGTGGAGATACGCAACAGACAAGCCCCTGATTATTTCCAGACTTTCGGACTTGGATTCTTCGAATACTTTCAGCTGGCTGAAGATCTTGGTGCCGAACCTCTGCCTATCCTTAACTGCGGGATGTCGTGCCAGTACAATGCAGCCGAAGTTGTTCCTCCCGAAGAACTCGACCCATATATCCAGGATGCCCTCGATCTGATAGAGTTTGCCAACGGTCCGGAAACAACAAAATGGGGGAGATTGAGGGCTTCAATGGGTCATCCTGAACCTTTTAACCTGAAATATATCGGCATTGGAAATGAGCAATGGGATGAGCAGTATGTTGAACGTTACAGGGAATTTGAGACGGTACTCAGGCAAAAACATCCTGAGATAAAGATCGTATCGGGCTCAGGTCCCCGGGCTTCAGGCGAAGCTTTTGACTATCTGTGGTCGGAAATGAAAAAACTGGACCCGGATCTCATAGATGAGCACTATTACATGCCCCCCGAATGGTTTCTAAACAATGCCAAACGATATGACAGTTACGACAGAAAAGGCATTAAGGTATTTGCCGGGGAATATGCTGCGCATGGCAGGGAGGATAAAGATGCCGAATCGCGCAACTCCTGGTTCAGCGCACTGGCAGAAGCTGCCTTTATGACAGGTCTGGAACGCAATGCTGAGGTGGTGCACATGGCTTCATATGCTCCTCTTCTGGCTCATGTTGAAGCATGGCAGTGGAGGCCCGATATGATATGGTTTGACAACCTGAACGTTGCAGGAACGCCTAATTATTATGTTCATAAAATGTTCGCAGGATACAGGGGAACGCATGTGATCCCGGCGCTGAGCGATGGAATGCCCGTAACAGGTGCAGACAGCCTGTATGCAAGCGCATCGGTCGACAGAAAAGAAGGCAAAGTTTATATTAAGGTGGTAAATTCGTCAAAATCCCCGAAGAAACTGGTCATTGACGCGGAGGGGATAACACCGCTGAAAACTGCTGATATTGAAACTCTAACATCAGGAGGTCTTTATGATTACAATACAGTAACCAATCCCAGACATATCTATCCCTCAAAAAAAAGTGCCGCGGTAAAAGGGAGGAGGTTAAACTTTGAAGCAGATCCGATATCTTTGAGCGTAATTGTTCTAAGTTACAAGAAATGATCTGATATGGAGTTTTTTCATTCCCTGCTCGATTGGTACATGGCCAATCTGAATTATTTCACGGTGGCTCTTCTTATGACCATTGAGAGTTCGTTCATGCCCTTTCCGTCGGAAGCTGTGATCCCGTTTGCAGCCTACAAGGCTGCCCAGGGTAACCTTAATATTTTCGGCGTTTTCCTGGCAGGAACCTTAGGTGCACTTATGGGTGCGCTTATAAACTATTATCTTGCGAAATACCTCGGACGTCCGATAGTCTATAAATTTGCCGGCTCGAAGCTTGGCAGGCTGCTGCTCCTTTCTGAGAAGAAGGTAGAGCATGCCGAGGATTATTTTAACAGGAACGGCAGATCATCAACCTTCATTGGCCGTCTGGTCCCGGCTGTCCGCCAGTTAATATCAATACCCGCCGGCCTGGCTGAGATGAAACTGCGGGATTTTGTCATCTATACTGCAGCCGGAGCAGGCATCTGGAATCTGATACTTGCCGTTATCGGATATTTCCTTTATGAAGTCAGGGAACAGATATTCCCCTACTTGGTTCCTGGGCTTATAGCTCTGGGTACAGGTTTTGTGATCTATCTGATAGTAAAGGGAATACTGAAGAAGACCGAAGACCGAAGACCGAAGGAATGAAAGGGAGAGGGGGAGATGGGGAGAGGGGGAGATCGAATACCAAGGGCATAATTAAGAAGTTTCTTCAGACTTGCACGACTTGCACGACTTGCATGACCTGCAAGACAGTCTTGCTCTGAGCCATTGATGAGATAAGACAAGGAGCGAGCCGGCGATATTACCTGAGCCAGTTATCGAGAATGGCTGTCTGCTGAGGAGTCGGATCAGCCATTGGTTTTATTTCGAAGCTCCTGATGGTTTTCTCTCCGAGGATAATTTCCAGGGTATTCCTGATTTCACGATGAGTCACCGAAATAGTGATCTTGTCTCCTTTTTTCAGACCCGAGAGCTTTTCTTCGAGCTGACTGGCTGTAAGTTTCATTCCATCCACTTCATTGATAACATCCTGGAAGCTCAATCCGGCCCTGTAAGCGGGGGAATCCCACTCAACACGGGTAATCATCAGATTGTCGCCTTCCTGGCGGGTTGCAGCGCCAAGCCATCCGCCCGGTTGGGGTATTGGATTTGTATCAATGCTCAAACCGGCGTAGGCAAGGTATTTTGCATAATCGATTTCGCGGGTGGTAGGGATGTAAACATCAAACAATTCATCCAGAGATTTGCCGGCTGTTTTTTCACAGACATCCCTGAATTCCTTATCGGTAAACCCTCTGCTCTTCTCCTTGTAATATTCATTATAAAGGGTACGCATCACATCGTCGAGGGAACGCCTGTTGCCAGACTCATGACGGATCTTCAGATCGAGCAGTAACCCAAGTGCACAACCCTTGTCATAATAGGAGATGGTTGTGTTTAAGGAGTTTTCGGACCTGTTAAGAAAATAGAGCCAGGCATCGAAGCTCGATTGTGCTGCGGACTGGAAGAGGCGACCTGGAATGTTCTCGTAATTTGCGATGGCTGATCTCAGATCATTAAACACATCCTGGCGGGTAAAAAAACCTGCCCGGTTCAATATCAGGTTCTCGTAGTAGGAGGTAACCCCTTCAGAAAACCAGAGCATTGTGGTGTAATTCTCCTTGTCGTAGTCAAAAGGTCCGAGTTCAACAGGTCTGATGGTTTTTACGTTGTACAGGTGAAAGAATTCATGCGCGGCAAAGCTCAGCCAACGCCTGTATCCGTTGGGAGTGCCGAAGCTGGCAGGACTGGCAAATACCGCCATGGAATTTGTGTGTTCAAGCCCGCCGCCCCCGCGGTTCATTATCAGGAAAGTATAATGTTTATAAGGGATATCACCTACAACAGCAGTAGCTTCACTGATCATTTTCTTATGATCTTCAATAAATTTCGAACGGTCTATACTGCCCAGGTTCTCAGCCGCCACAGTATAGGGTATTCCATTCAGCTCAAATTTCAGGATCTCGTGATTCCCGGCCAGTATTGGAGAATCATAGAGCACATCAAAATCGGAGGCATAGAACGCGTTTGTCATTCCGGGAACCGGCTCAAGGCCGGTGGAAACGACCGGGAACTTCTCATATGGAATGACGGTCACAGTTACAGGGTGGCTTTTTTTCCCGCCTGGATGGAGAAATATCCCGGTGGGGGAAATGAATCCCCGGCCATCGTCAAGGAAGGGGTCGGCTACCGAGGTCCTGAAGGAATAAACTTCATAGCTGACTTTTACAAAGCCGTTTCTGATTGAGTTGACCCTCCACCTGTTTTTCTGTGTTTTTTCCCAGGGAAGTTCCTCCCCTTTATTATCTACTGCCCTGAAGTTTACCACGTTCTTGGCATAATCCATTATCATATAATATCCGGGGGTCCAGGAGGGAAGTTTAAACTCTATGGATTTTTCCTTAAAACCGTCATAAGTGAATGATACCTGGTAATAGTGGTTATTGGGGTTCTCCATCGACACGGTGTACTCAATAGTGCTGCCGGACCTCTTCTGCTGGTCACTGCTCCACGATGCAAAAGCCAGGATTAATGCAACTGAAATAATTACTGAATGATTTTTCAGGGCTCTGAAGGCGGGAACGGTTTTCATATTTTCAGGGGTTCTGTTTTGAGCCATGAAGATAATGGTTTTCCGTTAATAAGTAATCGGTGAACGGTAATCAGTAATCAGTGGTTCAATCCTCCAGGTAGCCGAACTTCCCGCTGTAATAATCATTGTAAGTCTGCCGGATCTCTTCATCGGTATTCATTACGAACGGCCCGTAGGCTGCAACCGGTTCGTTCAGGGGTTCCCCGCTCATAATGAGAACTATGGAATCATTCAGCGCTTCAACCAGGAATTCTTCCCCCTCATGATTGAAATAAGCCAGATGGTCGGCCGGGACGACCTGCGATCCATTGACTTTGATTTCACCCTCAATAATGAGAATGGCTGTGTTAAAATCCCTGCTGAAACTGAAGTCAGCAACTGCTCCGCTTTTTAACCTGGCGTTGAACAGGTTTACAGGTGAAAACGAGAAAGCCGGGCCCTTAAGTCCCTTGTACTCTCCTGCAATCAGGTCTATGTGGCTTTTTCCGTCTTCGGAAATATATTTAGCCATTTGTGCGTTTTCAATAGCCTGATATTTTGCCGGGGTCATTTTAAATTTCCCGGGAAGGTTTATCCACAGCTGTACCATCTGGAACAATCCTCCGGTCTTGCTGAACTCCTTTTCGTGATACTCTTTATGAAGAACTGCTCCTCCGGCTGTCATCCATTGTACATCTCCCTCTCCAATAACTCCGCTGTTACCTGCGCTGTCATGATGAGCAATCCTGCCGTGATAGGCAAGAGTAACAGTCTCTATTCCCCTGTGAGGATGCACACCCACACCCCGGGGCCTCTCAGATGGAGGCAGTATCCATTTTGAGTTATAATCAAGGAGAAAGAACGGGCTCATGCCATAATCACCTATTATACTCAGCGAAGGGAAGAAATTGTGGACTTTGAAACCATCGCCAACCATGTGTGTCGGGGGTGGAGGAAGAACTGCCTCCACTCCTTTTATTCTTGTTTCCATAATCTGCCGGTCATTTATATATACTCAAATATTTTATCAATTATCTCAAGACCCGCCCGCTTACCTGTATCCTCCCATATAAGGCGGTTCTTATTATCAAACAGACTTACGCTGATTTCCGAATCGATACTCTCCTTTATATGCCTCGACATTTTGCCTGTTTGGGGCGCACGGAGTTCTCCGGAGAGGTTCTTCACTGCTGTCAGCCTGAGGGAATAATCTTTATTTCGGAGTGTCATTTCAAGTCTGCCGTCCTCGTACTTAACATCCGAAAGGGAAGAATTGTTGTAAGTGCTAAAAAGATAAAACTCTCCCTTAAGGCAAAGAAAGGAGATCAATCCTGTGAAGAATTTGCCCAGCCATGGTATCTTGGCCACGGAAAGCATAAAGGAAGTATGAGGAATGCTGAAATTATTACTCTGTATCCAGATCCATGCTTCCGGGAAAGAGGTTCCCCAGTCCTTTTCAATATAGCCCTTTCCTCTGGTGAAATCTGTCATAACCCCGTTTACGGAAATCCCGCCGGAAAGGTCATGACCGACAGAGACGACACCGTGTTTACACTCCATAAAGGGGACGAATGAATACCATCCCATGATACCCGGGGCAAGAAGGGTTTTCGGATATCTGATCAGGTTCTTAAACTTTATTTTTCCTGAAACAGTGTGTTTTTCACTTCTTATATTCAGATCTATATAACTATCGGTAAATACTGAACGGCCCACTTTCACATAAAGTCTTATTCTGTCCCAGGCAAATTCATCTGTAGGATATTCCACATAATCCGTTTCACCCGTGATCCCGTTTATTATTTGTATAAATGAATGTGAATCGTTGTCGGCCAGAGAGATACCCGGAATAAATGACCAGACATGCTTCAGGTCCGCCGAAACATGTTTGAAATACCAGCCTTCAAAATAGTTCCGGTAAGTCATTTTTCCCTGGAAAATCCCCGGATTATATAATCGTCGTAACATATCCATTCATTTCAGTAACAGTTTCTTAATTAATGAATTACCGACCACCGATCACCGATCACCGGTCTCCGGTCACCAGGTATCTACTCAACAATCTCCGCCTTATCAAACCTGGCATTGTGAATATTAACCCGGGTATGGCGCACCTGTTTTACACCCCTGCCTCCCAGAAATCCCCAGCCACCCCCACCAATCAGAAATCCGAGTGCGTATAGTCCTCCGTTATTATTCTGGGCATACATTGTAATTTTATCGTTGAAAAGCATTGCAATAAAGTCGAAAGGAGCGATGAATCCATGCCATAATCCACCGAAGAACCCATAGGTATGTCCTGTAAGACAATGCTTTACCGGTTCGCTCTGGGCACAGCCTGTTATGAATAACAGGGCGAAAAGCGCCAGGAGAAGAAGATAACTTTTAGAAGACTGGAAAGATTTCATTGGAAATTAGTTTTATTACATTATTGATTTTGTTATGAATACCGGTTGTTCAGGATGGTGCAGCGGCATAGCGGCCTTGCGGCGTAACGGTACGACGGTACGACGGTACGACGGTACGATGGTGCGACGGTACGACGGTACGATGGTGCGACGGTACGACGGTACGATGGTGCGACGGTACGACGGTACGACGGTACGATGGATTCCTGAGCATAACACTGATTATAAATAATTCTACCGTCATTGCGAGCGAAGCGAAGCAATCCTCATATCCTTTACAGTCGCCTCTGCTCTACGCTCTACGCTCTACGCTCTACGCTCCCAGCCGTCGCTGTCCTCCGGCCAGCTTTGGCTGGCAAAGCACACTCTACGCTATCAGACCTTGAATCTGTCCGAGGTCGATTTAATGAACCTGACGTTCCTGAACCTCAGCGCCGACCAGTTATCATCAACGGAGACCATTCTTACACCAAAAAAACCGCTGTCGTTAAGCGTTTTCCAGCCGTTATCCCTGGTAGTGCCGGAAGAGAGTTTTTTTGGGCTCTTTTTCGGGTAACAGAACCAGAGTACGCCATCGAGGGCCAGGTTATGAAGGACCACAGGCGTAATCTGCCTGACTTCAGTTATTTTTCTCACGAAAATTATCATGAAAGTGTAAGGGTATCGCTGATCGATCTCAGTATCAATGCGGACATCTTTCAATTCCGTGGATAGAGCGAGGATAAAGTCCTCTGCTGCATTTATAACCGCAATTCTGTTCTGCCCCTTGAAATTGAGTTTCTCCGGAAGGCTTTTCATACAGGTCAGGATATTTGATCGCTAATTTAATTAAAATTTATATCTTTGCAATAACTAACAATGGGGTGCCTTAATACTACGGGCTGAGATCAAACCCTTGAACCTGATCCGGGTAATGCCGGCGGAGGGAAGAAAGAGTAATCTTTATTCAGCTAAAATCCAGAGTGCCTCATTTATAATGTTTTATTAATTCTTTATGAGATGAGCAGGATATTATTTCTGGTCCTTTTGACCGGGTTAACGCTGGGGCTTCGTGCATCGGGGTTTCAGGACGGATCTGTAATAAAGGGGAGAGTAACAGACCGGGAGGGCAATCCCCTGCCCGGGACATCAGTTACTATCACAAGGACTTACCTGGGTGCAGTGGCGGGAAACGACGGTACCTACACGGTCACCGGGCTGAAGGACGGCATATACAGTGTGCGGTTCTCTTTTGTCGGTTACAAAACCCTGACAATGGAGCTTACGTTGTCGGGCGAAGCTATTGCAGATGCAGTGCTCGAACCGGATATCCTGGTTGCCGGGGAGGTTATAATAAATGCCCTGCGGGCCGGTAACCGGACCCCGGTGGCATTTTCTGACATATCGGATGAAGAGCTGCGCAGGAAAAACAGCGGAAGGGACCTCCCGTTCCTTCTCAGTATGACCCCATCGCTCGTCGAGACCTCCGAATCGGGTAATGGCATCGGATATACTGCACTGCGGATCAGAGGCACGGAAGGAAACCGCATCAATGTTACTATCGACGGGATCCCGCTTAACGATCCTGAGTCCCAGCAGGTGTTCTGGGTTGATCTTCCTGACCTGGCATCATCAGTGGATAATATCCAGGTTCAGCGTGGCGCCGGCACCTCAACCAACGGAGCGGGAGCCTTTGGCGCTTCAATTAACATTCAGACCAGAAACCCTGATAATAAGCCTTTTGCGGAAGCAGACTTCTCAGCAGGATCATTTAATACCTTCAAAGGTATGGTTGCAGCCGGAACAGGCCTCCTTGCTGAGAAATTCGCCCTGCAGATGCGCTTTTCTGCGCTAAAAAGCGACGGGTATATAGAAAGAACAGGCTCTGAACACAGGTCCGCTTTTATCAGCGGGATCTACAAAGGCAACAGATCAGGACTGAAGGCAAATATTATCCTTGGCGAGGAGAAAACCGGCATTGGCTGGTGGGGCGTTCCGCAGGAGATGATGTCCATCAACCGGCGGTATAATCCTGCAGGAGAATATACTGATCAGAACGGTAACACACAGTATTATGACAATGAAACAGACAATTATGTCCAGAACCATTACCAGCTAATTTACAATCTTAAAGCCACCGATGCGGTTTCGTTACAGACTGCATTGCATTATACCCGAGGTAAGGGCTATTATGAGGAATACAGGGAAGACAGATATTATGAGGACTATGGACTGCTGCCTCTGAATATTAACGGCACCATTACCGATAAGACAGATATGATACGAAGAAAATGGATGGCGAACGATTTTTATGGCATTGTCTGGTCTGTTAATTACCGCAAGCCCCGTATCGAAGCTGTTATCGGAGGCGGGGCCAACAGCTATACCGGCGACCATTATGGAAGGATACTCTGGATGGCCTGGTCGGGCAATTACAAGAAGGATTACCAGTGGTATATGAATACAGGAATAAAAGACGAGGCAAGCATCTATGGGAAGCTCACCTACTCCCTGACTGACAGGATTAGCGTGTTCGGAGATTTGCAGTACAGGCATATTAGTTACAGGCTCGACGGAGAGGATGACGATCTGAAGGAGATCGGCCAGGTGCACAGATATAACTTTTTCAATCCGAAGATGGGAATCTTTTTCAATATTGACCAGAACCAGGATCTTTATTACTCATTCTCCTTGGCAAACCGTGAGCCGACACGCACCGACTTCAAAGAGGCCGCGGGTGATGATGATGCGACTCCATTACCTGAGAGACTGTTCGACCATGAACTCGGCTACAGGTTCAGGAGAGACAGGGTTTCAACCGGCCTTAATATTTATTCGATGCTTTACAGGAACCAGCTTGTTCCTACCGGTGAACTCAGTGATGTCGGCTACCCCATCATGACCAACGTCCGCAACAGCTACCGGATCGGTGTCGAATTAAATGCGGGCTTCAGACCCGTTGACTTTCTTGAGTGGAGTGTTAACTCAACGCTCAGCAGGAACAGGATCGTGGATTTTGTGGAGTATTATACCGATTATAACACATCCGACTGGTCGGCAGAATACAGAAGCAGGGAGCCGCGGGATGTCGACATCGCTTATTCACCCCGGCTGACAGGTAGCAGCAACCTGGCTTTCAAAGCGGCATCGTGGCTGAGAATCCATTTCATCAGCAAATATGTGGGGATGCAGTACTTTGACAATACAATGAGCAGGGAAAGAAGGCTTTCACCATACCTTGTCAACAACCTGAGGTTTGATCTTGAGCCTCAAATCAGTAAGCCCGGGGACATAACAATGCAGCTCCTGATCAACAACCTGTTTAATGCCGTGTATGAAAGCAATGCCTACGGGGGTAACTGGTATGAGGATGGCATTGAAAAGACCTGGGCATATTATTTTCCGCAGGCTGGCATAAATTATATGATCAGACTTAACGTCAAATTTTAAAGTCGTGCAGTCATGCAGTCCAGTTACTCACCGCTCACCGCTCATCGCTCCCTCTCCCCATCGCTCCCTCGCTCCCTCTCCCCCTCTCCCTTTCATTCCTTCGGTCTTCGGTCTTCTTATAACCTTTTAGCAGTCCTATGACAATATCATACTGGATATCAGATAACTGGATAGAGATCTTCGGAGCTGTAACCGGAATAATCTATGTTTTCCTGGAGGTCAGGCAGAATCTCTGGCTGTGGCCGGTCGGTATAGTGACTTCAGCGGTTTATATCTGGGTTTTCTTTACTCATAAGATCTATGCAGATATGAGCCTTCAGGGATATTATCTTGTCATCAGCTGTCTGGGATGGTACTGGTGGGCAAGGGGCAGGGAGCAGGGAGCGGAGGGCAGGGGGCAGGGGGCGGAGAGCGGAGAGCTTAGAGCGAAGAGCACAGGGAAGGAAAAACTGGCTGTAACCAGGTTGAAGATGAGAACCGGAATTGTTCTGACGATGGTTTTTTCCGGACTCTTCTCCCTGGTCTGGTTTGTTCTTTCGGAATGGACCGATTCGCCGGTGCCGTTATGGGATTCGTTTATCACTTCCCTGTCGGTGATTGCAACATGGATGCTGGCCCGGAAGATCTATGAACACTGGTATCTGTGGATCATCGTCAACATTGTTTCGGCCCTGCTCTTTATTATGAGAGGTCTCTATCCTACGGTCGCCCTGTATGCAATATACTGTGCAATGTCCTTTATCGGGCTGAGGGTATGGAGACGTACCATCGGGCTGTGAGTCAATCCTGGTTGATTGGGCTTTGTGCGGTTAAATTAAAAATTCTACCTTTAGCGCAAAGTGGACTGGTTGTTTATGGGAAAGACCCGGAACCAGACAACCTTTAATAAATCCTAAAAATAGGGAATGACAGCGAAAAGAAGTTTCATAGTGTTGACCCTTGTATGTGGGATTCTGTTTTTTCCCGGCTGCAGAACGGAGAAGCGTGCTGATATCCGGAATGCTGGTCATACACCTCTGGTTGAGCCTGATTACATTGGTGTTACCATACCGCCAAACATTGCCCCGATGAATTTTATGATCAGGGAAGACGGGATCTCTTACAGGGTAACGGCGACCTCACCCGGGGGTCACCTCATAAGGATCAGAGCATCAAACGGCAAGATCAGGTTTCCGGCACGGAGATGGAAAAAGCTTCTTGAAGAGAGCAGGGGAGACAAAATAACAATCACCGTTTATGCTTCGGATGGCCGGAAAGGATTTACACAATATGATCCGTTTTATATGCATGTTGCTGATGACCCGGTTGATCCTTACCTTGCTTACAGGCTTATCCATCCCGGTTATTACAGCTGGTCAAATATAAAGATAGTCCAGCGTTCAGTTGAAAGCTTCAGGGTAAAATCGGTTATCGAGAACCAGGTAATCGAAAAAAATTGTGCCAACTGTCACTCTTTCAACAGTAACAGTCCCGACAGATTCATGATACATATAAGGGGATCGCTCGGAGGAACATATTTCGCCGAGGACGGCAGGATTACAAAGGCTGATCCGAAAATCGACGGAATGCCCGGAGGGGCGACCTATCCTGCATGGCACCCCGGCGGAAGATTCCTTGCATTTTCATCAAACCAGGTACGGCAAAGTTTCTACTCCATCCCGGAAAAGAGCATTGAGGTGTTTGATCTCGTTTCATCCCTTATCCTCTATGACAGGGAAAAGAATGAAACAATAAACATTACGGACAGCGATCCGGACGAATACCTGCAGACCTTTCCGTCGTGGTCACCGGACGGGAAGCATCTCTATTTTTGCAGGGCGTCTCAGTATGAATCAGGTTACAATCCGGAGATGGAGGAGATAATGAATACCCGTTATGATCTTGCCAGAAAGTCATTCGACCCCTTTTCAAGGACATTCGGAGATACCGAGATAATTTTCAGGGCATCGGAAATCATGAAAAGCGCTTCTTTCCCCAGGGTCTCACCTGTAGGAAGATATCTGGTTTTCACTCTTGCAGATTATGGGACATTCCCGGTATGGCACCGCGAAGCGGATCTTTATTTGCTGGACCTGACAACAGGAGAAGCCCGGAGAATGGATATAAACAGCCCGGAGACGGAGAGTTACCATACCTGGTCAAATAATGGCAGGTGGATCGTGTTCAGCAGCAGACGAACTGACGGCAGAAGCAGCAGACCTTTCATTGCATATATCGATCCGAAAGGAAATCAGGGAAGGGAATTTATACTTCCCCAGAAAGATCCTGCCTTTTATGACAAAATGCTCGAGTCTTTCAATATACCTGAATTTGTCAACGGACAAATTAAACTGAGACCGAGGGATTTTGCTGCAGCATCAAAACAGGATATACTCAGGGCTCAGCCCGGCGGAGATGCCACACCTGAACAACTGCGCAACGAGAAAAAAATAAAGGCGGCCATTGAGGATAACGTAAGACCAATTCACGAGTGAGAATGATAAAAAAACCTGTAACTGAAAAAGAGAGGGGAGTGATAGCCGCTCCGTTCTTCTTTTTTTTAGCGGCATTTGCCTGGTTTTGCTTCCCTGGAAACTATATCCTTTATTTTCAGGAGAACCAGACACTGTTTCTTTTTACCGGAGAATATCTTCACAAGTATCTGCTGAAGCCAGGCGGACCACTCGAATATATTGCAAGATTCCTGGAGCAATTCTATGCCGGAAGGATAACAGGATCGGTGATGGTGTCGGTTGTCCTGACACTGCCGGCAATAATGTTGTACAGGATCAATAAGCGGCTTGTTCCGGAAAATGGATTCTCACTGCCTCTTCTGATGGTACCGTCACTCATTCTGATGGTTATGCAGACTAATTACTATCACATGATGGAATATAATCTGGGATTTGTGGCAGTACTTGTATTATATCTTGTATTTATTTTATACGGCAGGAGGCTTAAATTTATAGTGAAACTGATTCTTATGCCGCTGCTCTATTACCTTACCGGAGCTTATTTCATGATCTTTCTGGGCATGTATCTTGTTCACAATCTTTTTATTGAAAAAGGCAAAGAAAGATTTGTCCGGTCAATATTCATTCTGGGAACAGCAGGTTTCTCTTTTCTCCTTTTCTGGAAGATAATCTTTCTCCAGCCTGTTCAGCAGATAATACTTTCACCCCTCCCTTTGCTGGAGAATCCGTTTTACAGGGCTGTTTTTGCCCTTCTGACAGCCTACGTTGCTTTTTACCCGGCGATCAGCAGAGCATTGGGCGGGATAAGGATCAGAAGATACAACAGAAGGCGGATCTATCCCGTTGTCACTACCCTTATCTTAACAGCTGCAGCTGTTTATTCTGTTTTGAAGATTTACAATCCGCAGACTGCCAGGGTAGTTGAGCTGGAAAAACATGTGTTTACAGGAAAATTTGAGGAAGCAGCCAGGTTGCATGAAATGAGACCTTCGAGAAATCTTATAGGGCAGTACTTCTACAACTATGCTCTTTCAGAGAGTGATCAGCTTTGCGACAGGTTGTTTTTCGGACGTCAGGATTTCAGTGCCGGTGCACTTGTTCTGCCCTGGGGCGGTGAGCATCTCAACAGGGGAGGGTACTTCTATTATTCGGTCGGACTGATCAATGAAGCTCACAGATGGGCTTATGAGGAGATGGTGGTTTACGGTTACAGGCCGCAGAACATAAAGATGCTTGCGAGAACGAGCCTTATCAACGAAGACTTCCGTATGGCCCGTAAATATCTCAATATACTTGAAAAGACCCTTTATTACAGAAAATGGGCTAAAGAGTATAAGAAACTGGCAGATGAACCGGAGCTTATAAAAGCACATAATGACCTTGGCCCAAGGATGGATCTGGTGCCAGAAAACAATTTTTTCATCCAGTTCAATGAACCCCAGAACAATCTTCCATATCTTCTCGAAGGTAACCCGGAAAACAGGAGGGCTATTGAATATTATCTTGCTGGCCTGCTTCTATCGAAAAAGGTCGAGATTATTGTGAATAATATCGTCAATATGGAGGATTCGGGCTATTCATCTATTCCGCGCCACATTGAAGAGGCAATACTTGTATATTACAACAGTACCGGGATATTTCCGGATCTTGGTAAGCTGAGGATGAACCGCGAAACACCTGCCCGTTTTGACAAGTATCTGGCAGCTTATCTTTCAGCCAGGCAGAATCCGGCAACCATGAGGGAAAAGATGGAGAAGGATTTCGGTAACACCTTCTGGTATTATTTTCATTTTAGATAGATAATCGCCAATTAATGGTGGAACCGCTCCGCGGGAATTTATTTGAGGGTACAAAAAAAGAGACGCGCAATCTGCGCGTCTCTTTTTTTGTACCACCCTGTCTTAATTGATTATTAATAAGCCGGGTCTTGTGTAAGAACACCTTTCTGAAGGTCGATCTGGCTCTGTGGTATTGGCCAGTAATCATCTTCAGTTGCATTGAACACCACTGTTCCGGTTGCCAGGAATGACCTGAAATTCTTATCATGCTCAATATATGCATTAAGGGTCGGAGCTATTATTCCCCAGCGTCTCAGGTCAAAGAACCTGTGGTTCTGGCAGGCAAATTCAAGCCTGGTCTCTTCCTGGATAGCCTTCATGGCGTTGGCAGCATTATCAAACGGATATGCTCCGGCAACATCCGGATAAGGTTCAACCTTATAATTAGCGGCCGGTTGATTATAGTCAACCACAGGATCGGATCCCAGGTTCTGATAGCTGGTGCAGAGACCCATTACCGGAGTGCTGTTCTTGGCACGGTCACGTATCATGTTCACGTAATCTCTGGCAAGATCAAGCTGATTGTCAGCTACTGCACATTCAGCCCTCCAGAGAAGGATGCTTGCGTAACGGTAGGTCCTGAAATTTTTACCATTATAGAATCCGCTTCCGTAATTGTTCAATGCCTGGTTCTCTTTCCTGTGCATGAATATCTTGGTCATGTATGGGCCGCCATTTGGCTGCTCACGTATCCAGTCGTTACCCGGGTGGATGCCCCAGCCCAGGAAGTCGACGCCACGGCGTGCAATGATCCAGTCAACACGCGGATCAAGAAGTTCCTGTGTAGGAGTGAAGTCATCCCCGCTCCCTACACCCATGTCGGAGGCAAGAGCAACGCGGTCAGCCACATCGAGTTTGGGAAGTCCGTCGTTGTCAACCTGGAATGCTTCGAAGAGCCACTGGGATGGCTGATAGAAACCCCAGCCGCCACAGCTTGCCGGACCCTTCTGGTGGAAATTGCACCCGGAACCATTAACTGAAGAACGAGTGGTTCCGGTTGTGTGGCACTGTAATTCGAAAATAGATTCGGAATTATTCTCATGAGTCATGTCGAAGTTCCATGTGTATTCCGAAGCAAGGCTGAATTTCCCGCTGGTGATTATCTCGTCGAGAAGCGGTTTGGCCTGGGCGAGCTCGTTCTGATACATGTGGGCCTGTGCTTTTACTGCCAGGGCGGCCCATTTGTCAGCGCGGCCAACCTCGCCATTGATTTTCGTTTCAGGCAGGTTGTCTAGTGCATACTGCAGGTCAGCTTCAATCTGATCCCATCCCTCATCGGTGTTCGGAACTTTCTCTGGAGCCAGATCACCCAGTTCGACGGTTGTTTTAATATAAGGGATCTTTTCAAAGATCTTGGTTGCCTGAAAATGGAACCATGCTCTCAGAAACTTCAGTTCTGCCTCCATTGTTGTGGCTCTGGCAGCAGGCAGAGGATTGGAACCTGCCTGTGTTTCCCAGAGGAATTCAAGAGTCACGTTGGCACGGGCAACCCCGTCGTAGCAGGCATTCCACCTGTTTTGCATATAAGGATTGTTGGGCAGGGCCTCATACCGTTCGATCAGGTTGAAGGCACTCTGGTCACCTGGAGAGGTCCCTTTATATGCATCGTCGGAACATCCGCCGGCATAGGTCCAGTCGCTTGTCATTGCAGCTCCGAACATTGACTGCTGGTCGTTCTGCATCCTTTCGTAAACACTGACGACAAGTGATTCCATACCTTCCGGGGACTGCATAACTGATCCTGCCGCAACTCCCGGTGGTTCCTTGGTAAGGAACTCATCATTGCAGGAATATATCATCAGCAGACTTCCGAGAAGCAGAGTCAATGATAATAATTTAATTGTCTTTTTCATATTTATCTTTTTTAATTATTCATAATAATTCAAACATCAAAGGCCAAAAGATATCCCGAAGAGAAATTGCTGCGATGTGGGCCATGCGCCTGCATCCACTCCCATGTTGATGCCTCCGGAAGATATTTCCGGATCCAGTCCTGAATACTTGGTCATAGTGAACAGGTTTGAACCCTGGAAATAAAGCTGAAGGGAATTGAACCTGTTATTCAGAAGTCTGTTAATGTCGTAACCTATCCTGAGGGTTTTCATGCGAAGGAATGAAGCATCTTCAAGGAAGAAGGTGGAAGGCTCCTGATGAGGCGTATCATTGTTATAGATGATCGGCATAGTGGCGTCCCTGTTATCGGATAGATAAGGACTGCCCCATGATTCATAGAGCCTCTTTTTGCTTTTTCCTGACGCGAACTGCGTAAAATCAATATACCGGCTAACATAGTTCACCATATCGTTACCAACCGAAGCATAAAGGGTTGTGGAAACACTAAATCCCTTATAATCGAGACTCAGGCTCAGACCTGCTGTGAAATCGGGATGAGGTGACCCGATGTATGTACGGTCGTTGGCATCGATCCATCCGTTGCCGTCAACATCCTTGTATTTGAAGTGCCCCGGGGCGTTATATGTTCCGTTCTCACCGAACGCTTTAGGCCAGGCGTCAACCTCTGCCTGCGACTGGAAGATCCCCTCGACAATATAACCATAGAATTCAGGGAATGCCCTGCCTGTCTGGGTTCTTGTGTAGGGCTTCTCACGAAAGGAGCTTCCCTGGTAGAAGTCTGACTCAACGTCGGTAAGCTTGACGAGCTCATTCACATAGCGCGAGAATACCAGTCCTGCATTATAGGTAAGGTCTCCGTTCAGAGCGCTGTTGCTGTATCCGATCTCTGCATCGAAACCGGTATTCTTCATTGAACCGATGTTGATGGAGGGCCTGCTGGCTGTACCAAGAACAAGCGGCAGCTGTTTCGGATAAAGCATATCCTCTGTGTTACGCTGCCACAGGTCGAGATTCAATGTAAAGTGATTCATCAGAGTCGCATCAATTCCGATATTTGTGGTTCTGGTCGTCTCCCATTTAACATCGGTGTTTCCAAAGGTTGACTGGCGGAATCCCATGCTTGCGGAACTGTTACTTCCACTCATAGGATAATTTGCATGTCTTTCGTGGAATGCGAAGTTTGTATATGAGTTATAATTACCCATACGGTCGTTACCTACAACACCATACCCGACACGTACTTTCAACTCATTCAGCCACGACTTGGCGGAAGCCATGAAGGCCTCCTCCGTTACTCTCCATCCAAGAGAGAATGCAGGGAAGACTCCGTACTTCTGATTACCGAAACGCGATGAGCCGTCACGCCTGACCACTGCTTCCAGCAGGTACCTGTCAGCAAACTGATAATTAACACGGCCGAAAATGGAGAAGAGACTATACTCGCTGTAACTGTCGGAGGCTCCGAAGGTACGCAAACCTGTGCTCAGTGTCATGTAATTGATGTTCTTGAAAGGATACCATGACTGGTTTGCACTAAAGTTGCTGGAGTTACTTTCATAAGCCTCAGTCCCTGCAATAGCTTTTATATTATGCTGACCGGTTACAAGAGAATACTCGATCGTGTTTGTCCAGGTCCAGTTAAGATTGAAAGCTCCGCTGATGGAATATGAATCATAGGTCCCTCTCTCAGCAGCGGCAACTTCAACAAAGTAATAATCCTGTCCCTTCTGGCCATAAGTGTTAACTCCAATAAGGGTTTTAAGCGCGAGGCCCTTAACAGGATTTAACTGGAGAAAAGCATTACCGCTGGCAGTCAGCCGTTTTGTATTATCCCACTGGTTAAAATATTGCAGGTGCATAACGTTTTGTGAGTTACCCATACTTGTTGGTCTTGATCCGGCAAAGGTTGTTCCTGACTCATCATAAACGGGTACTATCGGCGGCATCCTATAGGACCATGAGACAAGCGATGATTCAGAGTTGTCGTTCCGTTGACCATAGTAGGTATAATACTGCACCCCTATGTTTGTTCCGACGCTTATCCAGGTTGCAGGTGATGAAGAGATATTGGTACGGAAATTATACCTTTCAAAACCCGTGTAATTGAATATACCCTCATCATTTGTGTAGCCCATCAGGAAAGAATAGGATGTGTTCTGTGAACCACCGGCTATGTCCATGGTATATTCTTTATAGCTTGCATTCCGTGTAGCTTCGCCATACCAGTCGGTTCCGGGGCTTGATCTTGTAATAAGGTAGGTATCGGTTCCGTCCTCAAGTGACATCTTGTTATCATATAATGACATATCTGCCCGCGGGTCGCCCTGTACCCCTGCTGTGGGGTATATATAGTAAGGAACGACAGGTGTGGCCCCGCTGCCATACTGGGGGTGGCTGTAATTGGGTACTTCGGCATTTTTTGCCTCGAGCCAGAGCATTTCACCCCACTCCTGGGCATTCAGCAGGTCGTAGAATTTTCCGGGAACAGTAACGCCCTGTCTTACATTAACGTTAAATGATACCTTCTGATTTTTACGACCACTCTTTGTTGTAATAAGAACAACGCCATTTGCTGCCCTTGCACCATAGATGGATTGTGCGGCTGCGTCTTTCAGAATGGTTATTGACTCAACGTCGTTGGGTGAGTAAGTTCCACCCGGAACGCCATCCACCACGTAAAGAGGATTGGAGTCGTTGATGGTGGTCATACCGCGGATACGGATAGTTGCACCTGCACCGGGTGTGTGCTGGTTCAGGATCGTTACACCGGCCACTTTACCCTGGATACGTTGGATCGGGTTAGTTGCGGCACTTTCAGAGATGGCTGCCGCGTTGACAGTCGATACCGAACCCGTAAGGGTTTTCCTTGCCTGCGTGGAATAACCCACGACAACGATCTCATCCAGTGCTGAAACAGCCTCATCAAGTGCGACCGTAATGTTAGTCTGGGCCCCGACAACTACTTCGCGGGTAACATACCCCACGAATGAAAAGGAGAGAACGGAGTTTGCGGAGGCAACAGAAATGGCGAAATTACCATTTGCATCTGAAATAGCGCCGTTAAGCGTTCCTTTTTCAAGAATGTTCACACCAGCCAGGGCCTCTCCCGCAGGATCAGTCACCTTTCCGGTGATCCGCAATTGCTGCACATCTTCTGAGGATGGAACCGGCACTGAGAATGCCTGGATCGTTACCAGCAGCAAAAGCATGGTTATGAGCTTCATGACGATTTTCACTTTTGGAATACCTGCCATGAATGAAAATACTCGCACGTTTTTTTTATTCATAATTTAAGGTTAGTTAGTTTTATAATCAGGTTTCTGAATTATTCAGCGCTGTACTTACGAATATACCGGACCGGGAGCAGTACAAAACTCCGCCCGGATCAGCTGATGAAAGGGTCAACCATAGGCAAAGATTTTTAAGGATTAATACTATTTTGTTATTTATTATTGTCCGATGATAATTTCGCAGGTAGTTATTTTCAATATCCCCCGGTATTTAATTTCACTGCAAAAATTCAAAAACATATTTTCCTGCTGTTTCAGAAAAGACTATTATTCTTATAAAGCTCAGAGCCGGTTGAATAAATTACACAAAATCTCAGCGAATAATAGCTCAAAACTAATCAGAGAATAAAATTACTTTTAACTTTTCAAATATATTGATTCCTGTTAAAAAAACAAATATTTGCTCCTCTCTTTTTTCAGTTATTGTGTAATATCTTGCAGATAAAATGTTTGAGCGGATTAAATATTGGTAATATCCTGCTCTTGTCCGGGCAGAAGCTGATTTTTACATTGCATTCTTGCATGAATCAAATATTTTAGTTAATTTGCACGCTTTCAGGGTGAAAACATTAAGGAATCCTGATCGTGTTTCTGGAGGATTTTGGTAGTTAGTTGAGACCGAGCTTATTAACCTTTTAAATTTCCAGGCCTATGAAACAATCCACCTTTAACTGACCTAAACCGAAGTCTTATCAACTTCTTACTAATCTATTTATTAAAGTGGCAGATACTTTCGTAATGTTATTACTGAAATATCCGATGCTTTTCCATGAAGAATCACGTAAAAAATCTAACCCTAATACATAAAAAGTATGACAAGAAAAATTGAATTTCCGGTTTCATCATCAGACAAACCAAAAAGGTGGAGGCTGGTAATGAGACTGATAACCATGATTTTGTTGTTTGGGACCATACAGCTTTCCGCTGTGAACACCTTCCCGGACAACGATCAGCAAAGGACTGTTACCGGCCGGATTACAGATGAGGGAGGCAACGGTCTTGTTGGCGTAAATGTTGTTGAAAAAGGGACCACTAACGGAGCGATTTCGAATGTTGACGGGGGATATACCCTCACTCTGACTACAGCAAATCCCGTCCTTGTTTTTTCATTTGTAGGATACACGACGGCTGAAGAGATTGTCGGAACGCGGACCACTGTCGATGTGGTGCTTCAGGAGAGTATTTCAGCGCTCGAGGAGATTGTGGTTGTTGGTTACACCACCCAGGTAAGGAGGAACCTTTCCGGATCAATTTCAACAGTACAGGCCGATCAGCTGAAAATGAGACAGGAGCCTGCCGCGCTTGCTTCATTGCAGGGAATTGCTTCAGGTGTTACCGTGTCGACAGCCAACAGGCCGGGCGGTGATGCCATTGTCCGCATACGTGGCATCGGGACCATCAATGATCCTGAGCCATTATATGTAATTGACGGTGTTCCGTCAGGAGTTGGTAATAACCTTAGTTCCAGCGATATTGAATCCATTACCATTCTTAAGGATGCTGCTTCGGCTGCCATTTACGGCGCAAGGGGAGCAAATGGTGTCGTCCTGGTTACTACCAAACGAGGCCGGTTGGGACAACAACCTCTGATCGAGTTCAGCGCCAGGACAGGTATTCACATGGATGCAAACCAGTATGACCTGCTGAACACCCGGGAGTATGCAGAAGCAGTATGGCTGTCATACAAGAACAGGGGAGTAGCGCCTAACCATGCACAGTACGGATCGGGAACAACCCCTGTTATACCTGATTATATTCTTCCGGCCGGTAAGATGGAAGGCGACCCG
>JAHYJA010000193.1 GCA_019429325.1 Bacteroidales bacterium | reverse complement strand
GAATCAAATATGCCTTATCTATTATTCCCTATTTATGATATTATTCGCGATGAGCCACGTTTCCAGGAGATTGCCCGCAAGATGAATCTGCCGTACAAATAAGGCTGATCGAAGAGGGCTGATCCTCTTTGCTTAAATTTTTTTAATAAAACTGTTAATGGCACCCGAAGTTTTTATAAGCTACTCCAGCATCGACAAAACCGCTGCTGACACCGTTTGTTCCATCCTTGAACAAAACGGCATAGCCAGCCTTTCGGGTTAAGGGGCAGAATCTTTTAGCGGGGAGGTATCTCGTCACTATTGATAAACCGCACACCCCTGGCTGTAAGCTCTTTTTTTATGAATTCAAAGGTTTCATTGCTCAGAGGCCTGGTAGCATCTTCGATAAGTGTTGTATTAAAACCTTCATTCAACGCATCAAGTATTGAATAATAAACACAAAAATCTGCCGCAAGTCCGCAGAAATAAAGCTCTGATACTTTCCGTTCGCGCAAGTATCCTGCCAGACCGGTATTCTTTCTATGCCCGTTGTCATAAAAGCCGCTGTAACTGTCTATTTCCGGGTCCATGCCTTTCCTGAAGACAGCTTCAACCCTGTCCATCCTCAGATCAGGGTGAAATTCAGCACCTTTCGTGTTTATTACACAGTGATCGGGCCAGAGAATCTGTTCCCCTCCCTGCCATTCAATCCTGTCGAAAGGTTTTCCCCTGATATGATTAGATGCAAAGCTGCTGTGATTACCGGGATGCCAGTCCTGAGTGGCAACCACCAGGCTGAATCTCTCCTGTATGCTGTTTATAACCGGGATAATCTGATCTCCGAACGGCACTTCCAGGGCGCCTCCCGGTAGAAAATCATACTGGAGATCAGTTATAATAAGGGTTTTCATGGTTTGATCTACTAAGTACAAGTCATGGTTTCTATTTATCGGCTCTCTTCTCATTAATCAATTTATCCCGGTCTGATTTAAGGCCTTCGCTGATACCAATCTTGTAGATATGCGGATTATTGAACCTTTTATATTCCCGGGGCAGTTGATCCAGTCTGGCTTTGCAGTATCCGGCAATCTCTTCGACGGATCTTCGTCCATTTCTGCGGACACCATCTTCCATTACAGGTTCAAGGAGAGCTTCCTTCTGATACTTTTCAATAATCATTGATTTGCCGGTCTCGAAGGGGTGGTATATTTTCAGGATCTCATTCTCATCTTCCAGGGCTATTGCGTCTGCCCCGATCCAGGACTCATCACTCTCTTTAATCCGGTACACTTGTTTTTTAAATGGCAGTGTTATCTTACTGATTGTCTCAGATAATTTGATTCGCGGTTTTTCATCTGACATGGCCAGCTTATATACGCCGTCGAATGATGCATCGGGACTTCCTGTCACAAGACTTGTGCCGACTCCGAAAATGTCAATTGGTGCATTTTGCTCGAGAAGGCTTTTTATCACATATTCATCCAGCTGATTGGATACTGCGATTTTTACATCGTTCAGGCCGGCCCTGTCGAGAAGTATACGGCTTTCCCTGGCAAGATATGCCAGATCACCACTGTCAAGCCTGATACCCATAAGTTTTTCTCCGCGCTCCTTCATCTCCTTTCCTGTAATGATAGCATTCAGGATCCCGCTTTTCAGTGTATTGTAGGTATCAGCAAGCAACACACAGTTATCAGGGTGTATTTCCGCATAATCCCTGAAAGCAGTCAGTTCGTTTTCATAGCTCTCAATAAAACTATGTGCCATTGTACCGGAAACCGGTATGTTAAAATCAAGTCCGGCCTTTACATTGCTGGTTGCATCAAAACCTCCGATAACGGCGGCGCGGCTTGAATAATAACCTCCCGGGCCGGGAGCACGCCGAAGACCGAAATCAATAAGCTTTCTGTTACCGGCAGCGAGACGCATACGGCTTGCTTTTGTGGCAATGAGCGATTGAAAATTCAGGATATTGAGCAATACGGTCTCAATGATCTGGGCTTCAATTATACCGGCTTCCACCTTAAGTACCGGGCTTGCAGGAAAAATTACATCACCTTCCCTTATGGCGGAGACCTTTCCCCTGAACCGGAACCCTCTCAGATAGTTAATAAAATCGCTGTTAAAGCCCTGGTGTTTAAGAAAGGTCAGTTCATCCTCACGGAATTTCATTTTTTCAAGTACATCCAGCAGGATTTCCAGTCCGGCAAAAATTGCATAGCCACCGCCAAAGGGAAGCTTTCTGAAAAAATAGTCGAAAACAGCTGATTCATTTTTCCGCCCCCTCAGAAAATAAGCCTGGGCCATTGTAAGTTGATAAAAGTCGGTATATGTTGCAGTGTAATCAATCATCGGTTTGTCACAGTTTATTGTGAAAATGACTGTACTTATGTAATAACAATTTAAAATTACAATAGTTTTACTCAATACCGGCAAAGAGCAGAGACATTGCACCCAATTCTCCGGATATTATCTACCTTGTAGTGATTTCCTGAAGTCGGATTTCTGTCATATTTAAATACTATGGTACAGGTAATTAACTTGAATTTCACCTATAAGAAAACACGAAAAAAGGCAATTCATGAAATGGATTTTAACATTCATGAAGGTGAGGTATTCGGTTTTCTGGGACCAAACGGGGCAGGGAAAACAACAACACAACGACTTATAATAGGTTTGCTGAGAAATTACACAGGACAGATTGAAGTTATGGGAAAGGAAAGAAAAAAGTGGGGTAAAGAATTTTACGAGCAAATCGGTGTGGCTTTTGATTTTCCGAATCTGTATTTAAAGTTAACGGCAAAAGAAAACTTACAACTCATCAGTGCCTATTACAAGGACAGGATAGAGAACCCGGACAAACTGCTTGACCGTGTCGGACTCTTACCTGATAAAGATGTGCGGGCAGAGAGTTTCTCGAAGGGAATGAAAATGAGACTGAATTTTATCCGCTCCATTATGCATCAACCCAGATTGATGTTTTTTGATGAACCAACTGCAGGTCTCGACCCCGTAAATGCTCACATAATAAAGGATATAATCCTGGAACAAAAATCTGCAGGCAAAACGGTTTTTCTCACTACACATAACATGACAGTTGCTGAACAGCTATGCGACAGGGTGGCCTTTATTGTTGACGGACAGATTGTGGTTACCGGTTCGCCTAAGGATTTAATGATTGAGCACGGTAAGCGCAGGATAAAGGTGGAATATAAACAGAACGGTAATCTGTTTGAGAAAGAATTTGAGATGGATCATCTTGCCGAAAACAAACAGTTTACAGATATCCTTAAAAATACTGATATAAGAACGATCCACAGCTGTGAGGCAACCCTGGAGGATATTTTTATCAAATTAACAGGGAGGAATCTGCTTTGAGGTTTCTGCATGCAATATGGGCGGATATCCGTTTTCAGATGAAACAGGGTTTCTATCTGGTCTATGTTCTGATTACCATCATGTACTTAATCATACTGTCCTTTTTACCAGAGGATGTGTTGTCCGTTGCCTTGCCGCTGGTGGTTTTTTCTGATCCGTCAGTATTGGGATTATTTTTTATCGGCGGAATAATTATGCTTGAAAAAGTACAGGGAGTATTATCGGTTTTGGTGGTTTCACCCTTGCGGACGATTGAATACCTGCTCTCAAAAGTTGTTTCATTAGCCCTGGTATCGGTATTGGCGGCTTTTGCGATTACGGGGTTCAGTCAATACGAAAGTGTGAACTGGTTAATATTGTTTTTATCAACAGTACTTACATCAGGCATTTTTACCCTGTGCGGGATAATGATCAATGCCGGATGTCAGACAGTGAATCAGTACATGATAAAGACCATTCCGTATATGCTGTTATTCGTTTTACCATGCGTCACACTGATAGGATTCCCGTATTCATGGGTGTTCACCATAGTCCCGAGTGTTGCAGCTTTACGATTGATGCTGGGTGCTTATACGGGAATAAACTTTTATGAGGCGATTGCATTGATAGTTTATTTAACCGGAGTGAATTATTTGTTTCTGCGATGGACTATACGGGTTTTTGAAAACGAAATTATTTATCAGGAGTAGATTATTATGTTGCAGATTACTCATTTAAGAAGCGATTTTAAACAAATCATGCGTGATCCGATCATGGCTGTTTTGTTTTTCGCGCCCCTGTTACTGATTATCGCATTCAAACTGATGGTTCTGTTTCTGATTCCATTCCTCCTGACCCGTACCGGATTTGATGCATCTCCTTACCTGTTCTATGTACTTGTTTTTGTTATAATGATGTGCGGGGCTCTGTTGGGGATTGTTACCGGATTTATGATGATAGACGAGCGGGATGGAAACATCAGCGAACTGATGTCGGTCACTCCTCTGGGGAGAGGAGGCTATTTATTTAACAGGCTTCTTTTCGCTGCAGCTTCGACTTTTCTTTATGGCATCCTCGGTTATTATGTGATGGATATTGTGGAACTGCCGGTTATTGCGGTACTGTTTGTGTCTTTGCTATCCTCGAATTATTCGATTTTAATCGGCTTGCTTATCTTCTCTTTTGCAGATGACAAGGTAAAGGGACTCACCTTTGCCAAGGCAATAAATGCATTAAGTTTGTTTGCCTTTACCGATTTGCTTTCATTAAGGTGGCTTACGGTATTATCATGGTTCTTCCCTCCGTACTGGATCACATCTGTTGTTCAGCACCCGGATTCCTTATCAGTTTATGGATTGGCATTGCTTGTTAATACCGGGTGGTTGTGGGTATTAATCAGGAATTACTGGAATAAAGAATCCTGAAGAGGCAGTAACGGTGCATGCAACACCCTTTCACCGGGATCTTAACATTTAATCGCAGGGAATAACTTCAGAAAAACGATTAACCTCTTTTGTTAATAAATATTGTATTGAATAAACCCGGGTGTCTTAAAACAGACGGGAATAATAAGTATTTTTAGAAACAAATAAATTATAATTATTCCCTTAGATAGTATTGATTTCTAATTGATTAAGAAATG
>JAHYJA010000013.1 GCA_019429325.1 Bacteroidales bacterium | reverse complement strand
AGGCTTGTTCATGTTCATATTCAAAGAGACATCGCGTAATGCCTATACCAACGAACGCGGCGATGCCTGTTTCGCGAAAAACTATTATCGGCTTTTCAAGCTTCGGCTGCCACATCCCGATACAATATCAGCGGAACCGAAGACCGAAGAAAGAAGCTATTAGTTATTGCCCCGTGTTCCGCGCTTTCCGCTCCACGGAATCTCCGTTTTGCTTCGACTGCCAGCTTTTTCATGCCTTTTTACTTTTGTCTTTTATCTTCCCCGCCTTCCGGCGGGGCATGCTTCCGCCCCGTCAGTCCCATGCATATTTCTCTGTATATTGTTGTCATTCATTTATTTAAGCCACTTTTTTAAGCTTCTTATTGTAACATGTTTTCTATTGAAACAGCAGGGCCCGACAAGTTTAAAGAACATATATTTCGCAGGTGAAATTACTCAATCAAACCTTCCGTTCCAAATCAAAAAAGGGCCGTTTTGTCTTAATCCGGCCCTTTTCGGATTTTGTTACCTTTAATTATATGTAACAGGTCAAACCGGCAAACTTGTTGGCATGTTCTGCGGGGTCATTCGTCAAAAAACGATGAGTTTGACGAATATGTTCAAAATTTTGATTAAAGGTAACTGTTTAGCTGTATTTAAGCTGTAATAAAATTGTGTCCCTCAAAGGTAGCGCATAATTCTGAAAAGACGGAGCGGTTATTTTTTCTCGCTGTGGAAATAAAGCCTTCTATTCTGGCATATATTTCAGCTCCTTTGAACGTACGAAAGCAATTTGATATTTTCTGTTTGACCTTGGCAGGTCTTATGTCCCTTTCGGCAAGATTGTTTGTAAACGGCACTCCCTCATTGAAAGCAAATGCAAGCACAGCATCCTTTTCCCTGATCAGGCGTTCGACAAGGTTCCTTCCCGGAGTCCGCTTGTATCTGCCTTGTTAAAATAACTGCCCCGGCAATCATGAACGAGCCAGCCAATATAATCGAGCAGTACGGACTTATTGCTTTGTATTGCACCAGCCCCCCGTTTTTCGTGTACAAACAGGTAAGTATATAAACGGGTGGTTGCCGTGTGCAACCAGTGCAGCTTCCCTGCTGTGCGAAGACCTGTTTCATCAGCATGGACAACATTTTCAGCAATTATTTTCGACTTGATTATCCTTTCACTCTCTTCAAGCTTTTCGTAACATCTCTCTCCGGCCTGGCTAATAGTTGACTCGTTTATCGGATAACCAAACAGATCGCTGAACAATAGTTGTATCTTTTTGAATGGAAGCTTATAGTGCACGTTCAGCAATACAGCAAATGCTTTTACCTTGTTCCCGTATTGTGCCGGAGCATTGACACCTTCAGGGGCAATTCCTTTGTGCTCTTTACCGCATGTGGGGCAGTAAGCTTTAAATATCTGGTATTCGGTGATTTCCAACTTAGGCTGTGGAAGATCAAAAACCTGCCGCTTTTCTGCCAGTATTAACTGATCCTTTTTAAACTTATGTCCACAGGTGCAGATATCAGGTACGCAAGGGACTATTTCATCGGGAGATTCAACTTGTTGTAAGGTATTGCCTTTATGCCCTTGTTGCCCACCCTGACTGCTGCCTTTACCTTTTGGCAATCCGGGTTTTATAGTTTGCTTTTTATACCCGTCACTCGATGGCGGCTTGTTGCTATTATGACTATTGCTTTCTAAACGTGCCCTTAAATCTGAGACCTCCGCCTTTAGCCCGGCATTATCCGCTTTCAGTATAGCATTTTCATGACGCAGGATTTTGTTCTCTTTTTCAAGATCATCTACCCTCCTGTCTAGTTCTTCGACCCTCTTGATTAAAACTCGTATGGTTAAATCTTTGACCAAAACTTTTTTTATCAAAAATACAAAGGGAATATCCTATAAAACAAGTTTTTACATTAAAAGTTATACAATGCCAATGGCTCAAATTGTTCATATCCATGCATTTTGGAATTTTGTCTGCCCAGGAAGCGATTATTTAAGGATTAGTTTTGCCGTATGTGGAAATACTGCAATCTCAGGCACATAAAATCATTGAAAAACTGCAACTTATCAACAGCAGCATCACGAAATTGTTAATAGGACTTGTGTTTTTAAATTCTATCCCATTAAAAGCTGGTTGATTAATATTATCCTATCTTTATAGACCAGCTAAATAATTACACATAATCAATAAAATCAACCTTATGTTATTAACAATCAGGCATATATATTGACAATGAGTTTTTAGAGATGCCCTTAATTCAGTTAAGTTTAGAGATGATTGCGTCGGTCATCCGAACGGTCGATGCGGCACCATTCTGAATCACATCGGGTCTGCCCGGGAGCTTCATCATATCGTAGGTCTTTACCCTTCCCTCTTCTATCACAGAGGCGATCGCTTTCCTTATTGTGGAAGCAATGCCAGCCTCACCAATGTAATCGAGCATCATGCATGCCGATTCGATCATTGCCGTCGGATTGACAATGGGAACCTCATAATCCGCATATTTGGGCGCCGAACCGTGTGTTGGTTCAAACACTGCAATACCATCCGACGAGAACTGGGCGCTGCATGCGAAACCCAGACCTCCGATCAGTCCTGCAAAAGCGTCTGAAACAATATCCCCGAACATGTTCCCGGCAACGATAACGCCGTATTCCTCAGGGTTCTTCGTCAGCCACATCATCTGAGCATCAATATTTGTATTGTATAGCTGAATACCAGGGAACTCTCTTTTCTGAATCTCCTTCGCTAACCTCCACATCAGGCCAGATGTCTCCCTTATCACATTCGGCTTCTCACAAAGGGTAACCGATTTATATCCGTAGCTGACGGCATGGTCAAAGGCAGCTGTGATGATCCTTTCTGTAGCTTTGCGGGTGAATATTCTTGTTGAAATTGATAATTCTTCCGGCGCTACCTTCCCGAAATTTCGGGCAAATTTCGGATGAGTCATCAGTGCCTGGTAAACCTGCGGTGGCGGATTTGTCCATTCTACACCAGAATAAAGCCCTTCAGTGTTCTGACGGAAGATCACAACATCAACAAGAGGTTCCTCGATTGTGCTGCCTTTCCCTCTTCGTATGAAATTGAGAGGATTGCCCTTGTATGACCGGCATGGCCTTACGCATATGTCGAGGTTGTAATACTGCCGTAATCCCACTATCGGACTGGAGTATTTGAATCCTTTGTCCCTTAGTCCGGGATCTAACTCAGCATATGCTTCCTCGGCGGGCTTTGATGTTATGGCACCGAAGAGTGCAACTTTATGCTCTCCGATCAGTTCAAGGGTCCTTTGCGGCAAAGGATTACCTTCCCTGCACCAGAATTCCCAGCCGATGTCACCATGAAGGTAATCGGCATCAAAGCCGGCCGCATCAAGAACCCTTAGCGCCTGGTCAAGTACTATCTTACCGATGCCATCTCCCGGCAGTGTTACAATTTTCCGCTTAGCCATATAGATATTTTTACATTATAAATTAACTGAATCAGGTAGAAAGATAATTAAAAAAAATTACTTCTCCCCTTCTCCCCTTCTCCCCTTCTCCCCTTCTCCCCTTCTCCCTTTCTCCCCCTCCTTCTTAGCGGCTCCTGCATTCATGACATTCCCGGCAGGAAGCCCTCTCCGGTTCGATTAAAAAGACTATTTTTGTGCATTACTCAAAATCACACTGCGCTCATGAGTTTACTGGCTGAATTGAATCCGGCACCGGTCTGGACATTTTTTGAAGAGATCTGTAAAATACCACGACTGAGCAGGAATGAGGAAAAGATCCGGAAGTATCTTCTCAGTTTTGCAAAAAAGCACAGGCTTGAATCAAAAGAGGACAGTGTAGGAAACATACTTATTGTCAGGTCTGCCTGCCCCGGAATGGAAAACAGAAAAACCGTCGTTCTCCAGAGTCACATGGATATGGTGGGAGAAAAGAACTCTGATTACCATCACAACTGGTCTTCAGATCCCATCAAACCGCTTATCGAAGGAGGATGGGTAACGGCCGGGGTAACCACACTTGGAGCAGACGACGGTATAGGTATTGCCGCACAGCTGGCGATCCTCGCTGACAAAACGCTGAAAGCAGGAAGAATAGAAGCTCTTTTTACAGTTGATGAAGAGACTGGCATGACGGGTGCAACAAACCTTAATCCCGGCTTTTTTAGCGGCAGGATACTGCTGAACCTCGATTCGGAAGATGAAGGTATTCTCTTTATCGGCTGTGCCGGAGGAATGGACACAGTTGGAACACTTAAATATGATCCGGTTAGTGTAAGCAGGGAGCTCAGTGCATTTGAGATCTCGATTAGCGGCTTGCACGGGGGCCATTCGGGAGACGAGATACACAAAGGCTACGCCAATGCAATAAAGCTGATGAACAGGCTCTTGCGAACCCTCTCCAATCAGTATGATATTTCCATCAGCAGATTCGACGGCGGCAATCTCCGAAACGCTATCCCCCGGGAAGCCTTCTCGGAGATTCTGTTTGACGAATCACTTGCTGATCAGATAAGAAGAACTGTCGATTTTATCCAGACCGATATGTCTGCCGAATTCGGATCCGTTGAGAAGGAAATGAAGATTACGATCAAAGTTGTGGAGAGTCCCGCCCTTTCTCTTGATAAAAAGACACAAACCAGGCTCCTTGATGCCATCACCTGCTGTCCGCATGGTGTTATTGCATGGTCGGCGGAAATGGAGGATCTGGTGGAGACATCCACCAATCTGGCTTCTATCAGGTTCAGCGATGATGATACCATAAAGATAGTTACTACGCAGAGAAGCTCTCTGGCATCAGCAAAAGCCGATGCCGCGGCAACCGTTGCTTCATGCCTCAAACTGGCCGGTGCCGGAGTTGAACATTCTGATGGCTATCCCGGCTGGAAGCCCAGCCTCAGGTCGGAGATACTCAGGATCACCCGTGAGTCTTATCTGAGACTTTTCGGGAAAGAGCCCATGGTCAGGGCCATACATGCCGGTCTTGAATGCGGCCTGATCTATGAGAAATTTGAGGGCATCGACATGATCTCATTCGGGCCCACCATAAGGGGAGCCCACACACCTGATGAGAAAATTGAGATTAAAACCGTTCAGATGTTCTGGGATCTGCTGACAGAGGTCCTCAGGAATATCCCTGAGGCATGATGATCCCTTTGTCTTTCTTCTGTACCCCCTTTTACTCCAATACAATAAAATCTTCTTTCCCGGCTCCGCACAGCGGACAGTAATAATCGTCGGGAAGTTCGGCGAAAGGGGTTCCCGGCCTGATATCTGATTCAGGCTCACCTTCATACGGATCATAGATATATCCGCAAACAACGCATTGGTATCTTTCCATTTTAAGGTTTAATCTTTAATTTTTCTGACAATATCAATCACGGTGCCGTCTACCCATTTTACCACAGCCACAATCTCCTCATCAAATCTGGCTTTCTGCGGTTTGCCGCAAATTTTCTCAGCTTCATCCTTGAGTTCCTGAATGGTCCTTACCGGCAAACCACTGCCTTTAACGTTTTCGATAAGATCCTTCCTTAACGGATTGATAGCGATACCCCTCTCTGTGATGATAACATCAATAAGCTCGCCCGGACCGCACAGGGTGGTTACCTCGTCAACGATAACAGGTATACGGTCGCGGAACAGGGGTATCGGCAGGATCACGTTCCTTGCATGCAGGCAATTCTGCCAGCCGCCTATCCCGTGCAGAAGATAGCCATCAGAATGTGTTACGACGTTCCCGTTGAAGTTAAGATCTACCTCAGTCGCTCCCAGGATCATAATATCCATCATGCTTGTGAGATTACCCTTTGAATGGTAGTTATAAGCATTATAAACAGAATAGGGTACATGATTAGTGTTGTCCTCAACTGACCTGACAGCCTCAAGGTCAAAAACCTGTGCGTCAAGTATATATCCCATCTGACCTTCTTCAAGCATTTTAACCATATACTTTGTGCTTCCGCCAAAACCGAATTTTGATTTCCATCCTTTACCCCTGAGGATATCATGAAGGAAAACGGCTATAGCCAGAGATGTACCTCCTGCCCCGGCCTGAATGGCCGCTCCATCCTTCAGAATCCCGGATTTCTCAAGGAACCGCGCAGTCAAATCAGCTATTAAGAGTCTGTCAGGACTTTTTGTGATCTGTGTTGTGCCCGAAACTATCCTTTCAGGGATACCAATTTTATCAGTAACAACAACGTAATCAACGTAATTACCTTCAATTTCCATTGGATAGCAGGGAAACTCAACAAGGTTGTCGGTGACAATAATTACCTTATCGGCGTACATGTAATCAGCTTTCGCATACCCCAGCACTCCACAGGCGGAATGACCGCCTGTACCTCTGGCATTTCCGAATAAATCGGCTGAGGGCGCAGCCAGCACCGCTATGTCTATTTTAACCTCACCGTCCTGTATGGCCTGCACACGCCCCCCGTGCGACCTCAGGACCGCAGTGCCCTTCATTCTTCCTTCAGAGACGAAGCGTCCCAGGGGTCCGTTCATACTGCCTTCAATCCTGTTAATGGTACCATCCTCAAGATATTTTATCAGCGGTTCGTGGCATGGAAAGGAGGCAGAGGGGAACCATACCAGGTCCTTTAATCCCATGTCAGCAGCAATATCAAATACGGTGTTGCTCACCAGATCACCGTCACGCAGGTGGTGGTGAGTCGAGATTGTCATTCCGCTTTTCAGGCCGCATCTCCTGAGGGCCTCTGCAAGCGAACCCACAACTTTATTGCCGTCTGAAGGGAAATCAATACAGGTTGGGATAAGTGTACCATGTTTCCTTCCTTCGGGACGGTGCTTACCGACTCCTTTAAATGGGATGGCAGGCTGTCCGTTTATTTCAAGCGGCACCTCCCTCCCCGCAGCATTTATTACAGTCTTTACCTCCATTTCATAATTTTTTACCGATTACTGATTACCGATCACTGATTACCGATCACTGATTACCGACTACCCTCTCCGCCAGCCCGGTCAGCAGGCAGCAGTCCCAGGCTGATGGCAAGATCAACGCACTTCTGGGCTCTCGCAACGACCGGAGGATCAATCATTTTTGACCCGAGTGCCACTACCCCCAGACCGTTCTTAAGGGCCTCTTTATAAGCTTCCACAATCTTAACAGATCTCTCCAGTTCATCCTGCGTCGGGAAATACGCCTGCCTTACAACCGCTATCTGCCGGGGATGAATGCATCCCATTCCTTCAAATCCAAGCGACCTGGACTCATGAACAGAGTTTTTCAGGGCTCCCATATCGGTGACATCGGAGAAGACTGAATCTATAGGCTGTATACCGGCGGCTTTTGCAGCATTGACCAGCCGGGTTCTGGCATATAAAGACTCCCTCCCTTCGACTGTCCTCGACACACCTATGTCGGAGGTGTAATCCTCGAGACCTATTGCAATGGCAACAATATTTACCGCAGATCTGGCAATCTCGTACGAGTTTTCGACTCCCAGGGCGGTTTCGATAATGGGCATAAGAAATACCGGATTGGTCAATCCATATCTCATTTTTATTTCTGATATCTTTTTGTCAATATTGCGCACATTTTCCGGATCCTCACATTTCGGGATAAGTATCAAATTGATATTATGAGGGATGAGGCATTCGAGATCTTTCAATCCTCTCTCGCCCTGGTTGATCCTGACCATCCTTTCAGCACCGCCAAAATTTATTTGTCTCAGCGCATTTCTCACCAGTATCCTGGCCTCATCCTTTCTGGAGGGAGCGACAGAATCCTCCAGATCGAGGATTAACCCGTCAGCTGAATGCAGGCCGGCATTGATCATCAGGGCCGGGTTATTACCGGGAATATAGAGCCTTGCAAACCTGAATCTGCCGGGGGTTGTGTTATAGCTGTTTTCAGGCAGAAACTCCGGGAGATAATCAAGGTCTGCATCCGTAATCTGTTTTATTGCCGCCTCCATACGAGCCGCAATAACAAAAGGAAGTGCACCTGAATCGTCAATCTTCAGATGAGCATTTCCTACCCCGTAAAACCCCAGAATTTCTTTACATAATCCTGTAATGGATCCGCCATAAAGAGTTTTAACCTTCGAGATCAGATCGATGCTTATTCCCTCCTGGTTGCCTGTCTCCAGTACGATCTCACAGTCTGATCTGATACCCGGACCGGCATTGCCGGTTTTTGCTGACCTTATCTTCATTTTACAGCTGTTTTTGTTTGACTTTCGTTGTTATGCGCCCGTCTTCCCCTCCTGAGCTTTCCCTGACAACCGAAGCTTCAGGGAAGATCAGTAAGCGGGTGTTGCCGCCTGTCTTCACAAAGTTCGATAAGAACACCCGAAGTTGATTTGGGATGAAGGAATGCTATATCGAGGCCTTCAGCCCCTCTCCTTGGTCTGGAATCGATAAGTTTCACCCCGTGTTTTTCTGCATTTTCCAGCTGCTCCCCGATGTTCCTTACGGCAAAAGCAATGTGGTGGATCCCCTCGCCCCTTTTTTCAATAAACCTGCTTATTGGTCCTTCAGGATCAGTCGATTCAAGCAACTCGATCTTAGTCTGACCGACCATAAAAAAGGCGGTCCTGACCTTCTGGTCAGCTACTTCCTCAATATTATAGCATTTGAGCCCGAGTACATTCTCCCAGAACTTTATTGTTTCCGGAAGGTTGCTGACAGCTATGCCGATATGTTCAATGTGCGTTGGTTTCATATCAGTTAGGATGAATTCAGGGATTAATATAGGAAAAATTTGCGAGAATAACTATACCAACGGCCGGCAGGTGAGTAAAAACTGTCTGATTGCAATTGTCAGTTCTTTAAAACGGGAACTCTTCCGGTGCACTGATCTCGGCTTCCCTTATCTCGGGCCTTTCGGCAGCAACGTGAACCGCATTACCATCGACATAGATAGCTTTGTATGGTGTTGTGGGGCAGGCATATTCGCAATGCCCGCAACCAATGCATATACTTTCATTTGTCTCCGGAATGACCAGGTTCCCCTCATAAGGGACCATATATACGGCTTTTGTGGGACATGCTTCGGAACAGGCTCCGCATGCGGTTTTTTCAGTCTTTACAATGCAGTTATCCTTGATGAAAATAACTTTTCCGATCTGTGTCAGTTTCTTGGCATCAAGCTCAAGTGGCTTGAGTGCGTATGTGGGACAAATTTCCGTGCATCTCGTACAGTTGAATGTACAGAAACTTTTATGAAAATTCATCACCGGCTGCATCATATTGACAAGTCCGTATTGCTTCAGGGCAGGCTGGAGTACCTGGTTGGGACAAACGCTTATGCACAGTGAACATGCAGTGCAATGCTTATTGAACTCTTCAATGGAACCTGCTCCCGGTGGGGCAACAGGATATGTTTTCTCCTCCCTGACTGTCGTTCCTTTCTTGGGTGTCGGAACATTATTGTTCTGAGCCTTCGCGAGGCTGCCTATGCCGGCAATGCCAAGTAGCGCTCCTGCTATCAGTCTTCTTTTGGACTCATCCGTTTTGTGCTCCTTTTTGCCGATTCTTACCACTCCGAATGAAAGAGCTTTGTCGGGACAGGTCGTGATACAGTTAAAACATTCAACGCACCGGCTGTTGTCTATATCCAGCCTGAGAAAATCTATGCATGACGATTTGCATACTATGGCGCATCTTCCGCATCTGGTACATTTACTTTCCTCAAACCTGACTCTGAGAAACGAAATTTTAGAAAGGAGTCCGAGCAGGGTTCCGACAGGACATATCATATTGCAGTAGAGCCTGCCTTTCATAAGGGAGAGTGTCCCTACAAGAATAAAAAACGCTGCCGGTATGGAATATGAAAGAAGTTGGTATCCCTTTATATTAATATGATGAAGAGAATAGTTGTCAAACTTACCGAGAATATTAGCCAGGAAATTATTGATAAGGATTACAACAGGTCTGGCAAAATAGGTTGTGAACCTTCCGAATATGCTGTAAGGATCGAGCAATGTCAGGAGATATACGCCCCAGACAAGCGTAACTACCAGGGTGACAGCAAGCAGAGAATACCTGATGATTGTATGAGGCCGCTTATACCCGAATCTCCTGAATTTCTTCCTTAAACGTCCTCCTATTCTGCTGAACAGGTCCTGCCCTATGCCCAGGGGGCAAAGAAAGGAACAATAAGTTCGTCCGGTAAGCAGTGTTAACAGGAGGACAATAACAAAGCCACCTGCTGCCATGATCCTCAGATCATAGAATTTTATGACAGAAGGTACAAACTGCAGATAGATGAGAGCGTTTATATACTCAGAAGGAATCTTATATCTGAGATCGATAAAGACAATTAAGAAACAAACCAGAACGATCGCTGAAAAGACTATGCGAAAAGTCCTAAGAAATGGAGAAGTCATTAATATTTACATTTTTATTCTTCTGATATTCAGGCTGTCGAGCTTCATATTGCCCAGTCCTGCCTTGTGGGCCATAGGAATATAATCTATCTTTTCCGGTTCAATGCCGAGCATCCTGGCGGCTGCAGCATCACCCGCAACCCAGTCGGTGGTAAGTATCTGCGATTTCATCTGAACAACATCCTCCTTAGAGACCCCTTTCGGACCATGTTTCACCATAACATTGAAGCAGTCAATAACATTCAGTACCGGCTTCTTTTCAAAGAGAGCATAATCGGCGATGCACTGATGCAGATCGTTGGCGTGCCACCAACCCCTGTCCCATACCAGACCCATGGTATTCTTGAGACAGCTGGTCATTCTTGTGGAATTGTGGTCCTTAAGAATGGGTACGTTGATCCAGACATCTGTTTCAAGCAGAAGCTGATGTACTTTTGTCCTTTTAAGCCTTACGCCTCCCGGAATTTCTATCTGCTGATAATAATTCTCGGTATTGCCCGGCACAACCTTTGCCCCGGCGGCCTTAGCAGCTCTCTCGATTCCTGAATTCCTGTAAGTGTTTACCCAGTTATCGCAGGTATGGTCAAAAACATAAACTTCTCTTGCTCCGGCTTTCAGGCAATGTTCAATTATGCGCCTTACAAGCAGGGGATTTGTGTTGGCTGCCAGATCAGGAATCACATCCCACCCGATGTTAGGCTTAAGGAGAACTTTCTGGCCTTTCTTCACGAAAGCACCCATGCCGCCAAGCTCCTGAATCCCAAGATCGAACATGGCATCCGGATTGCCACCCATCACCGCCACAACATCATATTTTTCCGGAGTTGGCGCCACTCCCCAAAGCTTCTCGTACCCTCCCAGACTCAGGGCAGCACCCGCTGCCATTCCCGCACCGGCTGAGGTCTTTAAAAAATCTCTTCTCTTCATAATCATACTCGTAATAACAGCAACAGATTAAGAATAAGTGGCGAAAGATACAACTTTTTTTTGGTATTTGTAAAACGCGTGTAAATTGTATCTTAGCGTCCAAAACAGGGAACGCAGATTTAATGGGTTAAGATAATAATTACCTGGTTGATTTGTTTCTCTTTTAAAATTACTTCGTTATGAGGATTCTCTATTATGATTGTTTCTCCGGGATCAGCGGCGATATGAACCTTGGTGCCATGATTGACCTTGGTATTGATAGAAAGTATCTGCTCGGTGAGCTTGGAAAACTTGATCTGCAAGGTTGGGAGCTTATTGTTGAAAAAGATCAGAGACACGGCATAACCGGCACTAAAGTTAGTGTGAAGCAGACACCGCGCGAGCATAAACACAGGCACCTCGCAGATATTGAAAAGATATTCAGCAACTCACAGCTTGATCAGAAAACCAGGGACCTGAGCCTGCAGATTTTCATGAAAATAGCTGAAGCAGAAGCAAAAGTTCACGGTATTCCTGTGGAGAAAGTTCATTTTCATGAGGTGGGAGCTGTTGATTCAATTATCGACATTGCAGGTGCGGCAATCTGCTTCAACACACTTAACGTTGATGCCGTGTTTGTATCACCCGTTGAACTGGGTGGCGGTTTTGTCAGATGTGACCATGGACTTCTTCCCGTTCCGGCACCTGCTACCGCTGAGATCATAAAAGATATTCCCGTAAGGAGAAATGGTGTAAGCTTTGAAGCGACAACCCCAACAGGCGCCGCCATATTAGCTGTTCTGGGAACTCACTTCGCATCCGGTGATGCTCTCAGAATTGAAAAGACTGGTTATGGGATAGGCCATAAAGAGAATCCCGATGTCCCTAACCTGCTAAGGGTATTTCTCGGGACGGCCTCCGGGGAGGAATCCGGAGGCCATGAGGCGGCGCTTATTGAGTGTAATGTGGATGACATGAACCCTGAGTTTTACGACTATTTATCCGAAAGGCTATTCAATGCCGGGGCTTCAGATGTGTTCTACTCAGATATCATCATGAAAAAAGGAAGACCCGGCGTAAAGATTAATGTGATTTGTGAAATAGAGAAAGCTGACCTTGTAAGGGAAATAATTTTCACTGAATCTACATCGATCGGTATCAGAACCTTTCTTTTCAGAAAAGATACCCTGGCAAGAAAACTTGAAGCGATAGAGACCCCGTACGGGAAAATAAATGTTAAGCGTTCATTCTTTAAAGGAAGGGAGGTCTCGTTCAAACCCGAATATGAAGACTGCAAGCGGATCGCCAAAGAAAGGAAGATCCCTGTAAAAGAGGTCTATAACAACATAATGTCGTTGCTGGCTGGTAAAAATAATTACGAAAATGATTAACATAAAACTTGAAAAGCTCGATACACTCCTTAAGGATATGGGTTCCTTTATTATCGCTTTCTCAGGAGGTGTTGACAGCACCTTTCTCCTCCACAGGGCCTGGTCACTTAAAATACGTGATATGAAAGGTATTACGATTAAAACCCCATATATCCCGGAACACGAGATAAACGAAGCAACTGAATTTGTGAGATCGTCCGGAATACCACACGAAATTATCGAACTGCCAATTCCCGAAGAGATCAGGTCCAACCCTGATAACAGGTGTTATTTATGTAAAAAGGCTCTTTTTACGATGCTTCTCGATTATACCCGGACAAACGGGTATAAATTTGTGGCCGACGGCACAAATGCTGATGACACCTACGATTACAGGCCGGGTATGAAAGCGTTGGAAGAACTCGGGATACGGAGCCCGCTTCTTGAGGCGGGTTTAACCAAGCAGGACATAAGGGACTTGGCTCACCACGAGGGGCTTAAGATCTGGAATAAGCCTGCCAATGCCTGTTTGCTCACCCGTTTGCCCCATAATGTTGAAGTGGAAGAGGTAACACTGAGAATGGTTGAAGCAGCAGAAGCCATGCTTCTCGAAAAAGGGTGCCCCGGTGTCAGGGTGAGAGTCCACGGAGATCTTGCACGGATCGAATGCCTTCCCGGCTTTATGGAGAAGATAATCGCTAACTCCCGCAGGGAGGAAATGATTGAAAACCTCAAGAAAATCGGATTCAGATATATAACTTTGGATCTGGAAGGTTATAAAAGAAGCGGTACACCCACCAAATAAGATCACAATGACTATAAAAGAACTTGAACGGATACTGGAAGATGTAAAAAGCGGCGAAAAGAGTATTGCTGATGCCCTTGAAGTATTGAAAAACTTTCCATATACTGATCTCGGATTTGCCAGGATAGATCATCACCGCGAGATAAGGACGGGCTATCCGGAGATAGTATACTGCGCCGGGAAATCGGTGGATCAGGTCGCTGAGATTTTCAGGGTAATGGCTCAGCGTGAAAAGAATATTATCGGCACGAGGGCGAATGAAACAATGTTTGAAGCAGTCAGGAGAGTTGAACCTTCCGTCGTTTACCACAGGGATGCCGGTATTCTGAGCATACAGAAGAGTAAGCCTGAAACACCCGCAACCAGGATCGCGGTAATCACGGCAGGGACATCTGACATACCCGTCGCTGAGGAGGCTGCCATTACCGCAGAGCTTCTTGGCAATAACGTTTTAAGGATCTACGACGCCGGGGTAGCCGGGATCCACAGACTGGTCGACAAGCTTCCCGAAATAAGGGATTGCAGGGTCATCATAGTTATCGCGGGCATGGAGGGCGCGCTGGCTAGCGTGGTGGGCGGTCTGGTGGATAAACCTGTGATTGCAGTTCCTACAAGCGTTGGATACGGAGCCAATTTCGGAGGCATCTCAGCACTCCTGGCCATGCTTACAAGTTGTTCAGCTGGCGTAACCGTTGTCAATATCGATAACGGCTTCGGAGCAGGTTTCTCGGCCAGCATGATCAACCGGATGTCGTGATAATCAGCATATATGGATGACAAGATCCTCCTGTCGACAGCATACCTGCCCCCTGTAGGTTATTTCATGCTGATTCAGGGTGCAGGAGAAATATTTATCGAGAAAGAAGAAAACTATACCAGGCAAACCTACAGGAACAGGTGCAAAATTCTCTCATCCGGCGGCCCGCTTGTGCTTTCTGTCCCCGTGAAAAAAGGAGGTGAGCCGAAAGCTAAGATTAAGGATGTGGAGATCGATTATACCAAACGATGGCAGAGCATTCATCTGAGGGCTCTGACAGCCTCGTATAATTCAGCCCCCTGGTTCCGGTTCTATTTTGAAAAGATCGAAAGGATAATCAATTCCGGACCGAGACTGCTGATCGATCTCAACACTGACCTCCTCTTTACCATGCTGGAGTTCCTGAAAATGAGAAAAACCATTGGATTTACATCAACCTTCGAGCCGGCATCTGACGCACGCAATGATTACAGGTACAGGCTAAGTCCAAAAAAGGAACCGGATTTTGGATCAAGGGAATATATCCAGGTCTTCAATTACAGGACAGGCTTCGTGCCCGGACTAAGCATTATCGATCTCCTTTTCAACATGGGACCAGATTCCTCAGAATATCTTTATGCAAAATAACAGAGGGGCTCCCCTGTACCGGAGAGCCCCACTGAAAAGGAAGTCAATCAAAGAAGAAGCATTAATTGCCGAATTTAAAGCCGAAAGTCATGGTAAAGATGTTTCTGCCTGTCGTAATATCAGCCATTGCTGATGGTGTATTTCCGGAAACAGGGTACAGGAAATACTTCTGGCTGTCCTGAAAGCGGGTGAAGCCAAAGTCTACAAAGAGGTTCTGCTCCCTGAAGCCGGCGCCAGCCGAGAATGATTTATAGTTGAGGTTCTGGTTTTCTTCGCCTTCCCTGAAAGCTTTACCGTAATACCCGAAGCCTGTGCGCAGATAAAGCCTGTTCAGCCTTACTTCACCTCCCAGCCTCAGGTTCCCTGCGGATTTCAGGGTATTCTTCAACTTCATGTTCTTCTCGCTGTAATCGAAGTCATCACCTGTTTCGGAGAATCTTGCGGAACCATAATCAACGAATTCATATTCTGCACTCAGCAGAGCCATTTTTTGCAACTGTACAGCCACTCCTGCAATAGCCCTCAGAGGAGTGGTAAGTGCATAGTTGTAACGCATCGGATCGTTGGAGTAACTGTAACTGTCGCCATCATCAAACTGCGAGCCGACATTGTCGTAGTAGTACTCATCTATCTTGTAAACAGTGGGTGCGTGAAATGCAAAGCCGATGCGAAGATACTCCATGGGTTTTATGATCGCTCCCATTTTAAATGCATAACCTGTACCCTTGTTCTCATAATGATTGGTATAGGTGAAATTATCGAATCCCGATGCAAGTGTAATATTGGTCGACTCCTGATGTTCATAATGTCCGGTAAACTGGAGAGTATTTATTCCGAAAGTGGCGCCGAAAAAGACTTTATTCGAATAGTTCCCTCCTATTGAAAAGGAATGTTCACCCATATACCCTGAATTTGTAATTATGCGTCTGACATTCTGCCCGTAGATTGAAGGTGGATTGTCTCCGTAATTTGAGAACACTGTGCCAAAGTAGTATCCTCCCGATCCGGTAATGGTATCCATTATCCATGCATCATATGCTATTCCTGCGGCTCCTCCCAGAGTGGTATAATGAAGGCCGTTGCTCTGGTCTGCCCAGTAGTCTGCCATGGAACTGTAATCGTTTTTGCCCTGGATCCTGGTCGTGGAATAGAAATTTCCGGTTTTATTGAACGAATAGCCTGCATTCAGGGTAACAAGGCCTGACTGATCGTTGTTTCTTATCAGGTTCAGTACCACACCGGTCTGTCCAATATTGAAATTATTGAGATAATCACTGCTGAGGCCATTGAAGAAATTGGCCGATGTATTTATGTTAAGGAGCTGAGGTGAAAAAGAGACCTCAGAAGATCTGTAAATACCTAATCCTGCAGGATTCTGGCTAAGTGATGACAGATCGCCACCGAGTGCTGTAAATGCTCCCCCCATGGCCATGAATCTGGCCGTTCCGCTATAGAATAACTGGGAGTACCTCAGCGCGTCGTCCACATTTTGCGCATACATGGCAGGGAACGCGATCAGCACCGTCAGTATAAATATTTTAATTCTTTTCATTACTCTATGTTATTTCTGGTTATAAAGATACCTGCACTCTGACATAGAATGGACCTGCAGGTATCATAATCAATTGTTTTCCGCTTATCGCCTTGTCCCGCCGGATGATGAAGACGATGAGGAGCTGGATGAAGAGCCTCCTCCCGAAGAGGAACCGCCACTGCTCATTGAACCGGACCCTGATGAGAATCCTCCTGATGAGTTAATCGATCGTGACATCGAACCCATATCGGTGCTCCTGCGTGCCGGAACGCTGTAAGTGGGTGCGGAAGTTCCTGATCTGATCTGTCCTGTTGAAATTGAGGGAACGGATCTCCTTACACCAGGAGCCTGAGACTGGTTTATATTCGTTCTTCCGGGAGCGACATTGGTGTTTGACCTGATGTTATTGACAGCCGGAGTAGTAGTCTGGTTAACTCTGCTGTTGTTATACGATGGGCGCGTACTCATCCGGGGGTTGTTATAGCTTGGCGTATAAGTTCTTTCAACAGAATTGTATTCAGGTTTTGTTGTTACTGATCTCCTGTCGGGCGTGGCAGAAATGCTCTGGGTCCCTGATTTTGCCGGATCCTGGGTAATGCTCTTGTCTGTTATCGTTCTTCTTGCATCAGATGATACTGCCTGTGTGGTACTCGTCCTTGCTCCATCCGTGGAAAGGTACGGATCTCTTCTCGTTGAAGCAGAAGGAGAGGCTGTGCCACCTGTCCATCTTGTGGAAAGATTGCTGGCTCTTTCTGTCCTGCCATAAGGTACAGTGTACTTTGCGTCAGTATAGCCATAGCGGGGATAATAATACGGTGAATACCATGGATTATAATAGTTCCCGTAGTAACCTCCGTAATAACCGCCGTACATTCCTCCATAACCGTAGTAGTAGGAATCATAGAAGAAAGGATCATAGTAGCCATAGTAAGGATTCATATAAGAGTAAGGATTCATATAAGGGGAACCGAATCCGTACCCGAAGCTTAAACTGAACGGTGAATAGCCGTACCCGTAGTAGAAAGGATCTCTCCAGTAAGGATTAAAATAATTTCCGTAAAACCTGTTTATCCTGCTCGAATAGAACCCGTCATAATAATCATAGGCCCCTCCTCCGCTACCACTGTAATAGTTGATATTGGCATCATTATAATTGAGTGCGTCAGTATATTCCGAAGAAACAAGCGTGTCGGTAGCATAAATATTGTCGTAATACTCCTCAGATCTGAGGGTTCCTTCCTGAATCCTGCGTTCGGCAACAATAGTGGTGGCTACAGGCTGATCGGCAGCAACGAAATAGAGGTCATCGTATTCCCTGGCCACATAAAGGCCGGAAGAACATGAACCCAGTGTCAGAAGCGTTATGGCCGTGAGATAATACAGTGCTTTCATTTTAATTTCCCCCTTTTGGTTTACATAAATATACTCAAATATTGTACCAAACAACCTGTAAGTCCGGATAATCTATAAACTCTACACAAATTTAATCTTTTTTCCATATCTGCAAATAAAAAAAGAGGTAATCTCAAAAGCACCTTTAACCACTAAGGACTCAAAGTACGCACAAAGGACACAAAGTATATAATACTGGTTGATAATCCTTTGTGCCCTTTGTGTTTTCCCTGGTGTCCTTTGTGGTTAAATTAATCCAGGCTTATGAGAAAGCCTCACCTGGGTTGGAATCTTCTGATATTACTGAATAAGCCTCGAAGGAATGCCCCTTAACGGATATTCTGTATTCTGTCTTCATAAAAAGCTTCCTGTTTTTTTATCGTCAGATTTGACTATTTTTGGGGACGTATTTTTTATAAAAACAAATTCCATACCGAAACATGGCGAAGTTTCTGACAAACAGGGAGGAGAATTATGCAAAATGGTATAACGATCTGGTTATCAAGGCAGATTTGGCTGAAAACTCTGCTGTAAGAGGATGCATGGTCATAAAACCCTATGGGTATGCCATATGGGAGAATATACAGGCAGCTCTCAACAAAATGTTCAAGGCCACCGGTCACGTTAACGCATATTTCCCGTTGTTCATTCCAAAATCATTCTTCAGCAGGGAAGCGGCCCATGTAGAGGGATTTGCGAAGGAGTGCGCAGTGGTGACCCATTACCGTCTGAAAAACGATGAAAACGGAAAAGGAATAATAGTTGATCCCTCAGCCCGGCTCGAGGAAGAATTGATCATAAGGCCCACTTCCGAGACGATTATCTGGAATTCATACAAGAACTGGATACAATCATACCGCGATTTACCCATACTTATCAATCAGTGGGCCAACGTCGTTAGGTGGGAAATGCGCACCCGTCTTTTCCTGAGGACCGCGGAGTTCCTGTGGCAGGAAGGCCATACGGCACACGCAACACGCGAGGAAGCGATCGAGGAAACTGAAAGGATGATAAATGTATATGCCGAATTCGCTGAAAACTTCATGGCCCTGCCGGTGCTTAAAGGCTATAAAAGTGATAATGAAAAGTTTGCCGGTGCCATTGACACATATGCCATCGAGGCTCTTATGCAGGATGGCAAAGCACTTCAATCCGGCACGAGCCACTTCCTTGGTCAGAACTTCGCAAAAGCTTTTGATGTTCAGTTCACCGACAAGTCAGGCCGGCTCGATTATGTCTGGGCAACCTCGTGGGGCTTGTCAACAAGAACCATTGGTGCACTTATTATGGCTCACTCCGACAACCGGGGACTGGTTCTGCCGCCCAGGCTGGCGCCGCTTCAGGTGGTAATCATTCCAATATATAATAACAGCGCTCAGCTTCCGGCTATCTCCGAAAAAGCAACGGAAATAAAAATCAGGCTTGAAAAGGCCGGTATATCGGTTAAATATGACGACCGCGATAATAATAAGCCGGGATGGAAATTTGCAGATTATGAACTTAAAGGAGTCCCCATCAGGCTGGCAATCGGCCCCAGGGATCTGGAAAACAACAGTGTGGAGATTGCACGCCGCGATACCCTCGAAAAGAAAACAATACCTGCTGATTCAGTTTACAGCGTTATCCCCGAAATGCTTGAGGAGATACAGAAGAATATATATAACAAGGCTTTGCAGTTCCGGAATGATAACACCTTCATAGTTGATGACTGGAACGAATTTCAGAATATTCTTGATAATCAGGGTGGATTCATTATGGCACACTGGGACGGGACAGCAGAAACAGAAGAAAAAATCAAGCAGGAAACAAAAGCAACCATCCGATGCATTCCCTTCGATGCCCCTGAGGAAAGAGGCAGGTGCATCTATTCAGGGAAACCCTCTGAACGGAGAGTTCTTTTTGCAAGAGCATACTGATTACTTGAGAATGACTGTCTCCCGGTGACTGATAAGTGCTTCTTTTTTGTATTTTGCCAATAATTGCTAAATTAGTGCCAGGTTTGTCAGAAAAATTATTAACTCCTCTGTTATGTCGGATCCTGAAGAAAAAAAAGTGGCAATAATCGGTACTCTGAAAGAGAAATCCGTTTTAAAGGAAAAGGTTTATGATAATACTCTCGAATCATTCACAATCGTAAAAGACATACTCAAGAACTTTGCCAAAGAAGTTAATGTGGAACTCGATAATATCGACAGCAGGATTAAGCTGGAATACACCGACCGCAGCAGTTTTGACGCCCAGATCAGAGTAGCCGGCGACATTCTGTTGTTCAGTATGCACTCCAACATTTTCCAGTTCGACAGGGAACATCCGGCATGGAAAACACCCTACATCCAGAAGAACAAATTCAATGCCTATTCAGGCATAATAAATATTTATAATTTCCTGGCTGATTCATTCAAATATTCACGTCTTGACGACCTTGGATATCTGATTGCCAGGATTTTTATCAATCACGAAAAACAATACTTTGTGGAAGGTAAGCGACAGATGGGGATGCTTTTTACCAATTACGGCAACGAAGAAATAACAAGATCTTCCCTTACACTGATTATATCGACAGCAATCCAGTACGCTCTGGAATTTGATCTGCTGGTACCCCCTTACGATGCAGTGAAAATTGCTACCGTGGGGCAGGCTGAAGCAAAGATCCAGCATTCAAAACTGATCACCGGCAAGCGTCTTGGATTCCAGTTCAATTCGGATGATGTGCTGATCAATAATTCTCATTGAACCTGATGTGTCTTTTTCATCAAAACAACAAAATCTGTACAGGTTTGCTTTCATCCCGGTACTTCTCCTGGCATCAGCCACGGGGTACTGCCAGTTACCGGACAGACAGGATCCCGTAAACAGAATACCTCCCTTCACCCTGACCTTCAACAACAGAGAGAACAGATTTGAACTTTCCGGGCAGGAAACCAACTATTCCCCTTCGCTACTGAGACCGCTGCTCTCTGGAATGCCGCATGAGAATTACCTGTTGCTGGATACCCTGAGAAAATATGTCTCCAGATCCCTTATAGCCAGTAAATTCTATGATCTGATCGTCGTTCCCTCCCGGTCTCCGGACCCAGGGATAATTACAGGACATAATCAGACCAGCCGGCCCGGTTATTCAGGAAAGAGAATCAGGAGTATTGAGATAAAAAGACTTGAAGTATTCGGAACAACTATCCACAACCCGGCAATCTCGAATCCGACAAGAATTGAGAAGTTTCTGAACAGGACTCATTTCAGCACCAATGAATTCATAATAAGGAAAAACCTGCTTTTTTCTGAGGGTGATACTGCCTCTCCCCTGATATTAAGCGATAATGAAAGAATCTTAAGGCAACTTCCGTATATGGCTGACGCACGGATCTTCATCGATGATGTTAATGAGGAAGAAGTTGATATTACGATTATTACCAAAGATATCTATTCCATCGGAGCAGATTTTAATTATGTGGCAATTGACAAGGGGTCGGTATCGCTGTTCGAGAGGAACATTTTCGGAATGGGCCATGAATTCGGGATCGAGGTTCCATATGATGCTGATGATAGTGATTCTCCGGGGTTCGGAGCCAGCTACAGCATCAATAATATAAGCAGATCCTTTGCCGATCTTGACATTTACTTTCTCAACGGACTCGATGCGAAAACCTATGGCTTTGCCCTTGATCGCAAATTACTGAGCTCAGCCACAAAATATGCAGGCGGAGTCTCATTCAGGCAGACAATTACCGGAGAGGACCTCGATTCCTTGCCGGAACCGGCATCGCTCAGGTATAATGTGCAGGATTACTGGATCTCCAGATCAATACTGGTCGATCAGGTGTCAGTTACAAGAATAATTACAGGTGTTCGCTACATGAATAATATTGTAACCGCCAGACCAACAATTAATCCCGACTCCTATTATCACCTGCAAAACTACCGCCTTTACCTTGGTTCTGTTGCTTTCTCCGTTCAGAAATACTTCAAGACCAGCCTTATATACAACTACGGCCGGACAGAAGATATACCCTACGGCGGGCTGTTCAGATTAACTGCAGGTAAGGAGATAAGCGAATTCAAGAACAGGGAATATGCAGCCATAGATGTATCCGGAGGAATCCGCAGCGAATCGCTGGGCTATTTCTATATAATGACCGGTTTATCAACCTTTGTCAATAAAGGAGTTACGGAACAGGGACTTTTCACAGCCGAATTAAAGTATTTCAGCAACCTTCTCTATGTTGGCAGGTCCAGGCTCCGGAACTTTTTTACAGTTGGGTATACAAGGGGCTTTGACAGGTATACCGACGAAAACCTCAGGTTTGAAACCATCAGGGGATTGTCGGGCTTCAGGAATGATTCTGCAAGCGGCAGACAGAGACTTTCGCTCAGGATCGAGTCAGTCCTTTTCAGTCCTGCCAATTTCTACGGATTTAAATTTTCGCCTTTCATTTTCGCTGATCTGTCCATGCTGTCAGGAGCTAATGAGCTGATACGGAAAGGAAGCGTGATATCGGGTATTGGAGCCGGATTGAGGATCAGGAATGATAACCTGATCTTTAATACTTTTCAGATGAGGATCGCTTTCTTCCCGAACCTGCCGTTATACTCCCGGACTAACAACCTGATAATTTCGGGCGAAGAGTTGTTCAGACCTGACAATTTTGATCCGGGACCACCGGCTATTCTACAATACAGATAATTAAGCCTTTAATTATGATTGACGCTTTCTTAAAATATGCAGACACAAATTCACTTTTCAGACCTGGTGAGAAAATCCTGCTGGCTGTAAGCGGAGGTATCGATTCAATGGTAATGTCTCATTTGTTTATCACTACGGGAAAAGATATCGCACTGGTGCACTGCAACTTCAGCCTGCGGGGGAGAGAATCTGACCTGGATGAGGAATTTGTTCAGCAACTGGCTCTCGCCAAAAAGATTCCATTTTATTCTGAACGGTTCAATACAAGTGAATATGCTTCATTAAACCACATTTCTGTTCAGGTGGCTGCAAGAGAACTCAGATATAACTGGTTCGAGAAAATCAGGATTGAACATGGATATGATAAGATAGCTGTTGCCCATAATTTAAATGACAACACCGAGACCCTGCTGCTCAACCTGATACGGGGCACAGGAATTACAGGCCTTACCGGCATGAAACCTCTCAGCAACAGAGTAATCCGTCCTATCCTTTTTGCCACCCGCGAGGAAGTGGCAGGTTATGCCGACAGGCACGGAGTGGCGTTCAGGGAGGACACATCAAACAGCGAGACCAAATATACCCGTAATAAAATCAGGCATCTGGTCCTGCCGCTCCTCCGGACGCTGAATCCATCCGTTGAATCTAGCATTAACGAAACGGCCGTCCGGCTTTCAGAAACTGAAGAAATAGTAAAACTGTTTATCGGCCGGCTCAGAAGCGAACTCTTCACTGAGAAAGAAAACCATATTTCCCTGGATATTGACAAATTAAAACCCTGGTTGCATAACCGTACCATACTTTTTGAAATTTTCAGACCTTACGGAATTACGGGACCGCTTGTAAAAGATCTTATTACGATCATCTCCGGAAGGACAGGTGGAAATATATTTACCGGCAAATACAGGATACTTAAAAACAGGAATGAGATAATTATCTCAGGCAGAGAGGCATCTGAAGCAGTATCATACAATATCACCGGACTTATGGGATTTCAGGAGATCCCCCTGGTGATCTCAGCAGAAGAAGTTATGGTTTCTACTGGCTTCAGTATTCCTTCTGACGCCTCTGCCGGTTGTTTCGACAGCGATGAAGTGCTTTACCCTGTGATTATCCGAAAATGGAGGCCGGGTGATTATTTCTATCCCCTCGGGATGGATCACAGGAAAAAAATAAGTGATTTTCTTGTTGACAATAAATATTCCCTGCCTGATAAAGAGAACTCCCTGGTAATGGAATGCGACGGAAAAATAGCCTGGCTTGTCGGAAAGAGAATTGATAACAGGTTCAGGATCAGAAAATCAACAAAGAGAGCGCTTATTATCACGGTAAGGATCTGACCTGGCAATGAAGCATCAGTTCCTCACTGGAGGAGGCTGATATTACCTCTCACCGTGAAGACCCCTGTCTGTCAGAAAAAGGTCGGCCATCACAATAGCCGCTGCTGCCTCCACAATTACCGGCACACGCAAAGCTATACACATATCGTGCCTCCCGCTTACCTTCAGGGTCGTCATCTCACCCGTTTCAAAATTGAGGGTTTGTTGCTCAGCCCCGGTCGAGGATGCAGGCTTCACAGCCACCCTGAAGAGTATGTCGTTCCCATTGGTAATGCCACCATTGATGCCTCCGGCATTATTGGTGGATGTTCTCCCTTCCCTGCTTACAAAAGGGTCATTATGCTCTGAGCCCTTCATCACGGCTGCCCTGAATCCCGCCCCGAATTCGATTCCCCTTACCGCGGGAATGGAAAAAACAATCTGGCTGATGGCAGATTCAAATGAATAGAAGAACGGCTCTCCGAGAGCCCGCACAGGATCCTTAACCAGACATTCAATTATACCACCTATTGAATCGCCCTCTTTAACAGCTCTTTCAACAGCATCCTCAATATTGTCCGACCCTCCAGCCGATATCAATTTTGCAGAGATAACGGCAGGCGATAGTATTTTCCTGGCTATCACACCGGCGACGACCACACCCCATGTTATTCTTCCCGAAAAATGACCGCTTCCGCGCATGTCGGAATAGCCTGAATGTTTTATTCCCGCTGTAAAATCTGCATGACCCGGACGGGGTATGCTCCTGAACCGGTCATAATCTGATGAAATACTATCCTTGTTTCTGGTAATAACCGCAATCGGTGACCCCGTAGAAAAACCGTTGTATATACCGCTCAGAATCTCCGGCTGGTCAGCCTCGCTTCTCTGAGTTGTCCCCCTGCCACCACTTCTTCGTCTCGACAGGTCAGCCTGAAAATCATCCGCATGGACTTTTATTCCGGGCGGACATCCGTCGATGACCACTCCAATCGCCTGCCCATGCGACTCACCAAAAACTGAAACCCTGAAAAGCGTACCAAATGAATTCATATCGATCTGTATTATCTGTCCTTTCTGTTCTGCCTGTAAAAATCAAATATCTCAGAGACCGGCACTTTTTCAGCAAAAGCCCTGCCAATACCGGAAGTAAACACAAAATAAATCTCAGAACCTGTTTTCTTCTTGTCATGAACAATATACTGATAAAGTTGATCATCAGGTATATCGTGAAATCTCAACAGGTCAAATCTTTTAAGAAGGGCAATGATCCTCTCCTTTTCGCTTGCATCAATGTAACCCCGGTTAAAAGAGTAACTGACTGCCAGTTCCATCCCTGATGCTACCGCAAATCCATGCTTTGCCGATTTATACATTTCAATCGCATGACCAAAGGTATGGCCAAAATTAAGTACCCGCCTAAGTCCGGTCTCCCTTTCATCCTCAGATACAACTGACGCTTTATATTCTATTGCCATCGAAATCAATAACTCCAGCAATTCCCTGTCGCGGCTCAGTACCTCACCATAATGGTCTTCTATCAGCCTGAAAAGCTTTTCATCACCGATAACAGCGGTCTTGATTAGTTCGGCAAGGCCCGAAAAATATTCCTCATCAGGCAAAGTCATAAGCATTGACGGATCGCAAACCACAAATTCGGGCTGGAGGAAAGTGCCGATAATATTCTTGGCATTACCCAGGTTCACACCGTTTTTACCACCTGTGCTGGCGTCTACCTGCGACAATAAAGTGGTTGAAACATAGGCACATCTGACACCGCGCATATATACTGAAGCGAGGAATCCGGCAACGTCACAAACAACTCCGCCTCCGATGGCCAGAATAAACCCGGACCTGTCGATCGCGGCTCCCAGGAGCCTCTCTGCCAGGAGCTCAATAACCTCCAGTTTCTTGCTCGATTCCCCCGGCTTTATGCAAAAAACAGGAAAAGGAGGAAACTTATCCCCGTATAGCCTGAATACATTGTCGTCACTTATTATGATAACGCCTGTACCCGGCAGAAACGTTCCCGCTTTCTCCCAACTTTCTCCAACAAGTATCTTTGACCTGGCACCTGCTGTATCTATTTCTATTTTTTTCAAATCCCTGATCGAAATTTTTCGTAAAGATAAAAAGTGTTACTTTACAAACACTATCTTTTATAAACAATGACACTGAAAGAAAGATACGGAAAGACTATTGAATATTTCCTTATCAACCGCCCTCATGCAGAAACAGAGCTCTCTTACAAGGACCCTTTTGAGCTGATAGTTGCTGTAATTTTATCGGCTCAATGCACCGACAAGAGGGTTAATATGATTACGCCGGCTTTGCTTGGAAAATACCCTGACGCTGAATCAATGTCAAAAGCTGATCACTCGGATATCTTCAGTTACATCAGATCATGCTCATACCCGAATAATAAGACGAAGCATCTGATTGGAATGGCCCGGACGCTTGTAAAGGAATTCGGAGGCATTGTGCCTTCAGAGCCCTCACTTCTGATGCGGCTGCCTGGTGTCGGAAGAAAAAGCGCCAATGTAATAGCATCGGTAATATTCAGGAAACCCGTTATGGCTGTCGATACTCATGTATTCAGGGTTTCAAAAAGAATAGGCCTCGTAAGAAATGCCAGAACACCTCTTCAGGCAGAGAACCAGCTCACAGAACATATACCCGCTGATCTGCTTAACCTGGCGCATCACTGGCTGATTCTGCACGGCAGGTATGTTTGCAAGGCCCGCAATCCTCTCTGCCACGAATGCGGTATAACAGGCTTCTGTGCATATTTTACTGATAATTTCAAAAAGAAATAAGTATATCTTTGGGCAGGTAAATGATGAACAAAAGCAACCTTGAAGTTGCTTATTTTTCTATTTTTAGGAAGGAAAAGGAGAAAAGATTTTAATGGATTACAAGGAGAGCTACGAAGCGTTGCTGGAAGCCCACAGGAAGCTTGAAGAAGAGATCGAAGCGCTGAGGCTGAAGAAGAATGTGAAAAACGAGATCGTAAAAGACATGATCTTCAAGGCATTCCATTCAGCATCACAATTGATGGCCATAACAAAATTCGGGTCAGGCGAGTTTGTTGATGTCAACAGATCCTTTACCGAAGCCCTGGAGTATTCGAAAGAAGAGATTGTGGGGCGCAAACCGGATGACATTAAACTGTTTGCCGAAATTGACAGCAGCAATAAGTTTCTGGGAATGCTTTCAAGATTTGACGATGTTGAGGACTACACTATAATTTTAAGGACCAGGTCAGGCAAACATAAGCCTTTTATCTTCTTTACGGAGAAGGTGATTATTGAGGATAAGGCCTATCTCCTGACTATTTATAACGATGTCGATAACCTGAAAAACAAAAGGATCAGGGACAGCAGCGGAACAGTTCTCGAAGAGATATTCGAAACAGTCAGCAGTTACCTTGCCCTTTTCAGTTATTCTGAGGATAACCGCTTCTTCATCGTCGACCTCAATACCAGGGTTGAAGAGGTGGAGTTTATCTCAAAAAGCGAAGTGATAGGGAAATTTGTGGATGAGACACCCCTGGTATACAGATCGAAGCTGATTGAACTCCTGCACCACGTAAGAATTACTGGCGAAGCTCATAAACTTGCTGCATCTCCGGAAGGCGATGATTCGGAAGGTTACTATATGGGATTCATACTGACTTCGGGGAATATTCTGATTACATGGGAGCAGGGTCATCTGCAGAAACAGAAGGAAAAGGCATATCTTGAACATCTGATCGATTCGAATCCCGTTGCTATAGGAATAACCGACATGGATGGCAGGATAACTATGATCAACAAGGAGTTTACAAGACTTTTTGGCTATACTGCCCATGAAGCTCTCAACAACTACGTAGATGACCTGATCGTCCCGGACGACCTTAAGGAAGAGGCACTTAAGATAAGTACAATCGCCTTACACAAGCGTACCGAGGTAAAAGAGACTGTGAGAATCGATAAATCCGGGAACAGGATCTATGTTTCCCTGATAGCAACATCAATAATAGTAAATAACCAGCCGGTAGCCTGCATCGGCATTTACCGGGATGTAACCTCGGAAAGGAAAAACCAGCTGCTCCAGGAAATTTTGTACAACATTTCTTCAGCGGCTCTGAACCAGTCGGCCATCAAGGATATATATCCGATAATTGTAAAGGAGTTAAGCAAGATCTGGGATACGGACAATTTCTTTATTGCTATCTACGATAACAGAACCGGAATGCTGTCACTACCGTTTTTTGCTGATGAAAAAGATGAGTTTCATGAGATTCCGGCAAAAAAAACCATAACAGGATGGGTGATCAACAATAATAAATCGGTACTGCTTAAGGAAAACGACCTGAGAGTGCTGGAGGATACAGGAGAGATTGATCTGGTTGGAACACCCTGCAAGGTATGGATGGGCGTGCCTCTCAGGGCTGACGATAATATCATAGGTGTTATCTGTCTTCAGGATTACCACAATGAGAACAAATTTACCCGGGAAGATGTGCTGGTGCTTGAGTTTATTTCCAACCAGGTAGCCATCGCCATTCAGAGAAGAAACATGCTTGACAACCTTATCCTCGCGCGCCAGAAAGCCGAAGAAGCAGCACAATCGAAACAGCAGTTCATGTCAACCATGAGCCATGAGATAAGGACTCCTCTCAATGAAGTAATAGGTATTACCAATCTTCTTCTGCAGGGCAGTCCCAGGGAGGACCAGATGGATTACATCAAGACCCTGAGGTTTTCAGGTAACCATCTGCTGACCCTGGTCAACGATGTGCTCGATTACAATAAAATTGAATCCGGCAAGATTGTATTCGAACAGATACCGTTCAGCCTGACCGATTTCATAAACGACATTATGAGATCCTACTCATTCAGGTCGAGAGCAAAGAATCTTGGATTTGACCTCATTAAGGCCAACGATCTGCCTGAAAATGTAATTGGCGACCCTATCCGGCTCAACCAGATACTCTCCAATCTTCTCTCAAATGCGCTAAAGTTCACAAGGGAAGGTTGCATTGCCGTGACTATCAGGGAACTGGAAAATACCGGCAGGGTAACGAGGATGGAATTTACCGTAAGGGATACGGGTATTGGCATACCAAAGGAGAGGCAGTCAATGATTTTCGACAGTTTTACCCAGGCATCTGCCGACACAACAAGACATTACGGGGGAACCGGACTGGGCCTCGCAATATGCAAAAAGCTGATCGAATTGCAGGGTGGCGAAATAGTCCTCGAAAGCGAGCCGGATAAAGGTTCAACTTTCAGATTCGCGATGTCGTTCGGCATAGCCGATAAGGAGAAGGAGACCGCCACATCCGAACCTCCCGAGACCTACAAAGGCCTCGACGGCAAGAGAGTGCTTGTTGCCGAAGACAACAGGATCAATTTCTTCGTGGCGAATAAATTCCTTACGGGATGGGGAATCATTGTGACTCATGCAGAAAACGGGAAGGTAGCGCTTGAGTTGCTTGAAAAAGAAGATTTCGACCTTGTGATTATGGATCTTCACATGCCGGTGCTCGATGGCATTGAAGCTACAAGGATAATCAGGAATTCGGAAAACCCGTCAATCAGTTCTATTCCCGTCATCGCCCTTACCGCAGCAATCATGTCGGAGAGTCACGATAAGATCAATGATCTCAATATCAATGATTATGTCCTGAAACCTTTTAAGCCGCGCGATCTGTTTGACAAAATTGCCAGGCACATAAGATAGCCAAAGCCTCGGTTCTCTATCTTATACAGTTTTTGCTGATGTATTCGGTGGCTTGCCTGCTTCCCAGTCTGAAGGCTCTTCTGAAATCATGACATGCATCCTCTCTCTTCCCGGAATTTAACAGGGAAATGCCTTTGTTGAGCCAGGCCTCCGGATTATCAGGCTTCAGATCAAGCGCCATGCCGTAATCACGGATCGCCCAGTCCCACGATCTTGAAACAAAATAAGCATTTGCCCTGTCGATAAAGCAATCGGGGTCACCCGGATGAAGCTGCACATTCTTCGAGTAATATTCGAGAGCCCTGAGGTTGTCGCCTGCCGCTGATTCAACCATTCCTGCCAGTCTGAGGGCTTCCTTGTTTCCGGGATATAATTCCAGGTATTTGCTTACATCTGCCCTCGATCTGGTAGTCTCTCCTGTCTTCCTGTAACAGTCAGCTCTCCTTAAAAGCAGCGCTGCATCGGGTATATTGAGGTCAAGCAGCCTGGTATATGTAACAGAGGCACATGATGGATTGCGTAACTCCTCCTGAATCCTGGCATAAAGCCGGAGATATTTCTCATTCGACGGGAACTTTGCAGTAAGCGGGGCCATAGCCGCTGAGGCCTGGGTGTAATTGCCTCCGGCCATGCTAATAAGGGCTCCGGCATAGATGTTGTCATCATACCCCGGGTAATCCTTCATAAGTCCGGACAATATCGTCCGGGCTTCCTCGCTGCTCCCCCTGGAAACATAATATTCGATTTCCGATAACCCTTTCTCATGACCACTGTACCACTCCTGTCTCCAGAACTGACGCCAGGCGGCACTATTCTCAACCGCACTGAAAGCCGGATCGAGCATAATCTCCTTTTCGCTTTTCCTGTAAGGTGATTTCAGATTCCTTTCGAGATGGTACAGTGAGGTGGCAACATCACGCCTGATTGCATAAATGCGCGACAGGCCATACTCTCCCGAACCCGGCGAAACAATGTTTGCAGAATTCAGGTCATTAACGGCCGCCGACAGGTCTCCCTTTGCCATATACACTTCAGCTCTTCCCGTTAACAGAATGGACTCGTTCCCGGGACCGATCACATCAGATAACACCCTGATGGCTTCGTCATAATTGCCCGATTCGGTTAATGCCTTTGCCTTAAGCAGGTGATCGACCGGCTTCTGGCCCGAAACGATGGCAGTCAGAAGCATCAGGATTACCGGAATTATTATTTTCTTCATATAACTGAATCAGAATAAGTTAAAATTCCACTGGTTTCACAGCTGCTCCTTTTTCCGTGATCACGTGTATAAATCCTGTCAGGTGGAACATTTCGACTCCCGATATACGCCTCTCATAAACATCGCACTGATAGAAATAGACCCCGGGCGATACAATTCTTCCATTGTAAGTTCCGTCCCAGTTTATTTTAGGCTCTCCGGTCCGGAAGACAAGCATACCGGTCCTGTTGAAGATCCTCATGTCAATCTTCTCCACCAGCCCCGATGTTTTGGCAATCAGTATATCATTAATCCCGTCACCGTTCGGGGTAAAAACATTGGGTATCTCGTAGAAATTGCATGAATCAACACATAAGGCTGTTTTGCCGCTTTCGTTTCCGATAAGATCAAAAGCTGAAACGGCATAGCATCCGGCAACAATTTCGCCCGGGCGGTGGACATAGGAAAAGGTGTTTCTGTCGTTGATCGTTTCGATCAGCTCCATTGTTCCCTCATAGGTCATCCTGTAGTAGATCTTATAACCCGCAACATCCTCAAAACATTCCGGGTCGTCGATCCTCCATCTGACGGTATTGGTCAGGCTGTCGCATTCACTCGTAACAGTTATAACCGGCGGACATGGTGGTTCGTTATCCTCGGGTATGATACAGGCTGTCTGTGAGAAATTGATCAGATTCTTTGGCAGGTCAGGCCTCAGATAAGCTCCGGTGGACCGTATATAATAGCAATACTCTTTCCCGTTCTCAAGTCCCGTATCAACGAAGGTAAGCTGATTCGTGGAACCGACCGAGTCGTATGCAAGTGTTGTTTCATTCAGCCTGAAGAAATCATACCGGGTATTGATCCATGGGACATTACGGTTGATCACGAATCTTGCTTTGCGGTCTCCCGGACTGATGCCAAGGTACATTGATGAAGCAACGCCGGGTTCACCAATCAGGAACCTGTTGCCGGGAGCATTGTTGTACAGTTCGATCCTGTAAATGTAACCTCTGTCCCTGGTATTGATCGGATTATCAACAAAAACAGTGTCATTCAGATCCGAAGTAATTATAGATGCAATTTGCTGATAATTGGTTCCTGTTGTTCCGTCGGCCCTGAAAATAAGGTACTCGTAGGGCCCGTTGGCCGGTATTGTATCGAGCCTGTCGGGTTTTCGCCATGCAATATATACCGACCCGTTCACAACGTCTGTGCTGGTGACGCTTACGTTCCTGATTACGGGGACCCCCGAGACCAGTGTGGATGCAATCTCATTTGAAGCTTTACTCTCTGTCCCGTTAGGATATACAGCAACTATCCTGTATGAATATTCAGTGCCGAACTTCAGTCCCTCGCCGTTATCCGTGTCGGTGAATGAGACTGTATTGCTGCCTGCAATATAACCTACTTTAACAAAACCCGATGAGGATGGTATTCCGTTTGTACAGGAATCGGGGCTGAAAGTTGACACCCCTTCTCTCCTGTAGATGCTGAAACCTGCTATGGCATCTGTCCCGTAATTCTCCCACATCAGCCTGATGAATTTGCCTTCCGGTATCGCCGTGATAAGGACGGGTGAGGGGCCGAGGACTTTTATCCTCATGTTGTCGATATCAACCAGCTGAAGGTCCGTGCTCAGGTCTTCCGATTTTACAATAATATCATATGGCTGGTTCCTGACCGCCTCGTGACAAGGGATCCACCGTAACAGCGCAGAAGTAAATCCCGGAACCGAATCTTCAATATTGAAGGTGGCAGGGCACTCCGCAAGTGTAAAAATCCCCGATGTGGCAAGCAGGTTTATATAGTCCTCGTTCTCATCTGTCGCTGTTGCGAGGAACTCAACAACTTCACCAACTTCAACACACATATCTTCAAGGGGACCATTAACCGGGGGTTTGTTGTTCGTTGTAAATACTTCGATCTGCATATCACGGACTACTACTCCGATCTTAACGCCATTTCTCCACTCCTGTATCTCCATTGCCACATTGAATGTTCCCGTATCGGCAGGAGTGTTCCATATCAGGTCACCGGTGATCGAATCAACGCGAATAAAGTTGGTTGCCGGGGGAAGGGTGTAATTCTCGATGGGAATCCCGTTCTCACGGGTGCAGACAGTCAGCTTATAGGAAAGGCTGTCTCCGTCGGGATCAAAAGCTGCCGGGTTGTGGATGAAAACGTATCCCAGTGCAGCCTTGTCATAGGGAGGATTAAGCAAAACGGGAGTGCTGTTAAAACCCATCCCCGGGTTAACCGTCAGAATAGTTGATATTGAGAAAACGACATTTACCGAATTGGGGATGTTCAGGACACCATAATTCCTGTTCGGATCCTGAACAACGATCCTGTAAACACCGGGTCCCGGGTAAGTATGCCTTATCTTGTAAATATTCCTTTTGTAGAAGTTGGGGAGAAGGAGAATCTCAACTCTCGGGGCGATCGAAGTTGAATTATCTCCCCAGTCAACTTCCAGTTGTGGCCGGTCAGCAAAGCTAAGCGTGTAAGTAAATGTCGTGATGGTTATCTCGTAGGTAAGATCGGAAATCTGTACGTATGTTATCTCACCAGCCCTGTTATGAGTCGCACCAAGCCTGGCGGAAGTCAATAAAAACACCAACAGCACCAATATTCTCCCTGACACTAGGTTTTTCACTCTATTGAATTATTTAATTTTAAAAGTCTGTTCCGTCTTCTCCGGAGTTAACTTTACCCCCTCCTCAAAATCATCTATTTTAAGAATGACCATATTTGCCTGATCATCATAAAGATCAGTCATAACAAGGTTTCTGACAGTAACAGTGTTAATTCTTCTTCCGGCGTCGAAAAGCATATTGACGCTAAGCTCCCCGTCGGCCAGGTTCAACATCAGCAGCTCTCCCTTAACCTGCTTCTCATTGACAATTATCATCAATTTATTATTAAAATACTCATCAACCACTCCGGTTTCCGGAGATTCGTAACCCGAAATACCGTTTAACAGTATTTCATTTGCGTCAGCCATTCCCGAGTCAACAAGAAAATCATCATAGTAAACCTTTAAAAATACCTTAAATGATCCGTCATTCCGGTCGTAATCAATGCTCATCAGTGAAACATGTACAGGGTGCGCAATCAGGGAGAACGCAATAATAAGTGTTTTAAGCATTAAATAAGGCTTTAATCATCTTTTTGTCAGCAAAAATCAGACCAATAATCTGCTTTTACTCCTTGATGCTAACCCTTTCCTTAAGGTAACCGACCGAACCAACTTCAATGAACGAGACACCCGAGGCGCCTGAAAAATTTCCTGCCAGGATCACCACAATATCTTCATCTTTAAGATCATGCTCATGGATGAGATTTAACAGAGCCACCCTGATGAATTTATCGGCCGACTCGCTTTTCTCCTGGTAGCTTGCATAAACACCGTATGAGAGCGCCAGCTCCCTCATGGTTGATCTGGAATAACATTGTGCCAGTACCAGGTTGAACCCCCTGTATCCGGCCATATCCCTGATGGTCCTTCCTTTAATGGTATCTGCAATGATCCCCCTGCCACCAAGTTTTACCGATGTTTTAACAGCAACCTTTGCAAGATATGATGCTATTTCACCCGTAAGGTTCAATGCAGGTATTTCAAGAAATTTCTCCTTATTGTTTTCCGCTTCAACCGAGATCCTTGTCATGGTCCTGACTGCTTCAACCGGGTATTTTCCCTGTGCGGTCTCCCCGCTCAGCATCATAGCATCGGTATGGGAATAGATGGCGCTGGCTATATCGCTCACCTCAGCCCTCGTGGGCCGCGGGTTGGTTATCATCGAATGAAGCATCTGTGTGGCAACAATTACCGGCTTTCTGGCCGAAATGCACCTGGAGATCATCATCCGCTGAATACCCGGGACTTTCTCATAGGGGATCTCTATGGCCAGATCTCCCCTGGCCACCATTATACCATACACGTTCTCAAGGATCTCGTCAAAATTCCTTACACCCTCATCGTTTTCAATTTTTGCGATGATCTTCATCTGGCTTTTGTGGCTGTCGATAACAGACTGTACATCAAGGACATCCTTTTTTGTCCTGACAAAGGAATGGGCAATAAAATCGACCCCGTTCCCCGCGGCCATCTCAATAAAAGCCTTATCCTTTTCGGTTACCGACGGAAGGCAAATCTTAACGCATGGTACATTAACGCTTTTACGGGACCCAAGGAGTCCGTCATTCTCAATTGAACACAACAGGGCATTGCCGATCTTGTCCAAAGCTTTAAGCTCGATGTCGCCATCGTCGAAAAGGATTGTCGATCCAATGGGAACATCATCGGCAAAAGCCTTGTGATTCACATAAATACGATCCGCAGTGGTTGTTTTGTCAGGATCACCCTCTATGATTGCAGTAGTTCCTTTTTTGAGGAAGATGGGGGAATCACTGATCGTGGTCCTGATTTCCGGCCCTTTTGTGTCAAGCATAACAGCAATCCTGTCGGATACTTCCCTCGCATTTCTGATGATCTCCAGTGCACCTTCAATATCGAGATGGGCCGAGTTGATTCTGACAACATCCATTCCTGCCTCGTACAACTGCTTCAGGAATGCCGGATCGCACCTTTTATCGGAAATGGTTGCAACAATTTTTGTTCTCTTCGACTTCATAGGATCTTTTTATCCCTCTCAATTATTCCTATTATCGCTTCCGTGGCAAGTCTGTAGCCATCCAGACCAAACCCGATGATGCTTCCCGAGCAGTACCTTCCGGTAAGGCTGACATGCCTGAACTCCTCGCGGGCCGAAATATTTGTTATATGTACTTCTGCTACAGGTACTTTGACAGCAGCAACAGCATCAGCTATCGAAACTGATGTGTGCGTATAACCGGCAGGATTCAGGATGATTCCGTCTGATGCAATATCAGCTTTTTGTATTTCATCGATTATTTCCCCTTCGATATTCGACTGAAAATACTCAAACTGAATATCCGGGTAGATAGTTCGCAGTGTTTTAAGAAATACCTCGAAGGAGGTGAAACCATACTTCCCGGGTTCTCTTTTTCCCAGAAGGTTAAGGTTGGGTCCGTTGATAATATGTATTTTCATAAAGAAAAACTTCTGAACATTAATAAACTGTAAAAATAGCTAAAAAAAAGACCTGAAGTTCTAAAATGTTTGAATGAATTATGGACTAAATGACCTATTACTTTAAAGATCAGAAATTAACCAGCAACAAGGAACCAGCAACAAGCAACCTGAGTTAATTAATAAATCCCTTTCTTGCAGTAATCGGGTAAAAAAACATACTTTTAACCTGTTGTAAAATCTAAGACCTTACCAGATGAGCCTCTCCTGGAAGCAATCGCTCAGGAACTTTGAAACATGGCTCAGATTAGAGAAATCGTTATCTGAGAATAGCGTGGAAGCCTACACCAATGATGTATGCAAGCTTGAAAGGTTTTTCACTGAGACTCTCAGGGATGTTTCACCCGCAGATGTTACTTACTCTGATCTTAAAGAGTTTCTTGCATGGTTCGGATTATCCAGCACCAATGCCCGGACCCAGGCAAGACTTATCTCGGGGATAAGGGCTTTTTACAGATTTCTTCTTATCGACGGGGAAATAAAAGATAATCCGGCTTCCCTGATTGAATCCCCCAGGACAGGGATGAAGCTTCCCGAGGTATTGTCGTTGCAGGAGATCGACAGGATGCTTGATGCGATTGATCTCAGCAGGCCGGAGGGACACAGGAACAAGGCCATCATCGAAACCCTGTACGGTTGCGGGCTCAGGGTAAGTGAGCTTACCGGTCTTCGCATAACAGACATCCATTACGGGGAAGGGTTTGTCTCGGTAACCGGGAAGGGTGACAAGCAAAGGCTCGTTCCGATAGGACAGAAAGCGCTAAAGGAGATTGATATTTACAGAAAGGACCGTAACAGGCTGGCATTGATCCACGATCAGAACATCCTGTTTCTTAATCGCCGCGGCCGTCGTCTGACAAGAGCCATGATCTTCACCCTGATCAAGGATCTGGCGGCAAAGGCCGGGATCAGGAAGAATATCAGCCCTCATACTTTCAGGCACTCATTTGCCACACACATGATAGAGGCCGGAGCAGACCTGAGG